>NZ_DASZKT010000025.1:0-1884 GCF_035552695.1 Actinospica sp. | reverse complement strand
GGCGTTCTGCCAGAAGAACTACGGGGTCGAGTTCCCGTTGACCGAGCGCACCTCGGTGCGTGAACACCCCGACGCGTTCTGGCAGGACCTCACCACCCAGCCCAACTCGGCGCCACCCACGTGGAACTTCACCAAGTACCTAGTCGGTGCCGACGGACGGCTGATCGATCACTGGGGTCCGAGGGTGAAGCCCGAGGGGGAGAAGATCACGGCTGCGATCGAGCGAGCCCTGGCCGGCGGCGACTAGTGTCCCGTTTGTCGTCAGATCAGGCCGCCGCGTCGGCGCGGTACTTGGTGCGCGCATACTCGTTGTAGGGGGAGGGCTGCACCGTCGCGCGGATCCGCGCGAAGCCGAGGTCGGTGTCGGGGTCGACGTCGCCGCCTGGGTGCTCGCCCCAGACCAGCTCGACCGCGGTTCCCGGCGCCGCGTGGGCGTTGTCGATCAGTGACAGCGCCAGGACCGAGGCGAGCCGGTGAATGTGGGCGGTGTAGAAGCTGATACCGACGAGCTCACCGCCGGCCTCGATGCGGTAGCGGCCGTAGGTCAGCAGGTAGCCGAGCTCGCCGCCGAGTGCCTCGCGCACGTCCTGCTGGTCGAGCTCGAGCGTGACCTTCGTGCGCGGCACGTTGTCCTGTGCGGCCATCAGCGCGTCGCGGCCGAGGAAGTCGTGGTTGAAGCTGATCGAGCGTCCGTAGCCGAGCTCCCAGGGGGAGACGTAGTAGTCCTCGATGTCGGCTGAGAAGGCGCTGCCGTGCAGTGGCTTCTGGCCCTCGAATGAGAACACGGGCAGCCACTGCCGGTAGGCGGCGAGCGTCGGGTCGACGTAGATGCCGGGGGTGGGGGTCGGGATCCAGCCGCTCTCGACGCCGTTGGTGGCGTAGGCCTGCGCGCCGATCTGCACGAGGCCGAACTCCTCACCGGCGCGCAGCAGCGCGTCCTTGACGAACTCGCCGTCGGCGTAGTCGCCGATGAACTCATAGCCGGCCTGGCCGGCCATGCCGTGGCGCAACGCGTGGAAGTGGCGGCCGTCGAGCCTGACCGGCACGGTGTGGAAGAACTTGGTCTCGGGCAGCGGCCCACCGAAGACCTGCTCGACTAGTGCGAGCGCGCCCGGACCCTGCACCTGGTAGCGGAACAGCACCGGGTCGCCGGGGCGGAACTGCGAGTCGGGGTCGTCCTTGAACTCGACGTCGTAGCCGCCCTGCTGCCCGTGGAACAGGATCCAGGACTGTGAGGCCGGCGGGCCGGTGAGCGTGTAGCGATCCTCGGCGTCGCGTATCAGGATCCCGTCCTGAACGATGTGGCCCTGGGCCGTGACCGGCACGAACTGTTTGGCCTGGCCGACCGCGAAGTTCGCGTAGTTGTTGGCGCTGTAATCCGACAGCAGCCGCGTCGCGTCCGGTCCGGAGATGAACAGGTCACGCATGTGGTGGGAGAGGTTCGACAGCGAGACCGTCTGAAAGGCCGCGGTCTGCTCGGTGCGCCAGCCGACGAACTCGGCGGGGACCACGGGCGGGTTCCACGGCGGGGCGTCGGGCTTCCACAGCAGGTTGACGGCGGAGCCGGCCTGCTCGATTCCCTCCTGAAGGGTTGGCACTCGCATTTCTCTCTCCTCTGCTGGTCCTGCCACTAAAACGCTTTAGCGAACCGTATCAGAGAGGGTTCCAGCGGGCCATCGCACACATTGGCTGCGGCATCCGTACGCACACGCGATTCCCGCTGAGATACTGGCTGGGTGCCCATCCATCTGCTCGTCTACGTCGGGATCGTCGTCGCGATCGTGCTGCTGCCCGGTCCCGACACCGCGATCGTGACCAAGAACGCGCTGATCCACGGTCGTGAGGCCGCGCTCGGAAGCGCGATCGGCAGTAATGTCGGCGTCT
>NZ_DASZKT010000024.1:0-33585 GCF_035552695.1 Actinospica sp. | reverse complement strand
CCCGCCCCACCACTGGCGATCGCTCTGTCAGGCCTCGTCGAATTCGATCGTCTCTCCGACGGACGTGTTCAGCGTGATCTTGGCGCCTGAGATGGCTCCCTTGTGCGCACCGTTGACGGAGTATTCGACGTCGTGTCCGGGCCAGGGATTCGTGAACGTGAGGTTCCCGCCGACCTGGCTGGTGACCCGCACGTACTGGACGGTGTTGTTTCGGATGCTGCTGGAGACCAGGAAGTCTCCGTAGGCGAGCAGGTCGCCGAACTTGGCGTTCGAAGCGGACGGCCAGTCGGGGAAGACCTTGATGTCGTTCTGGAAGGACTGCAGGAGCATCTCATCGAGCCCTGAGGTGGTGACGTTGAGGTTCTCGACCCCGCCGCCGTAGTGGTGCACCGCCATGTTGGGGTACGACTGGTTGGTGGCCTCGTCGTGCAGCTCGGCCATCAGGGTGCTGGGGTCGTACCCGACCATCGCCGCGGCGGCGTACAAGGTGGCCGGGGAGTTGTCGCTGTTCCAGTTGCCGAGCTGGGTGATGGTGTCGCGCGCGGTCTGCAGCAGGTCGGCCGGGCTGTCCAGCCCGACCTGCATGCCCGGGTAGACGGCCTGGATGGCGATGTCGTTGCCGTCGCTCACCCAGCCGGCGCCCTGCGAGGTCTCGCTGAAGACGGTCTGGCCGTTCCTGGTCATCGTCGGCAGCGGGGCGAGCTTGCTGTCAATGTTCTGCCAGGTCGGAACGAGCGGGGAGTTCACGCCGAGCGCCTTGCTCATGTCGATCAGCCCTTGGAACAGCAGGTGCACCAGGCCGAGCGAGAGGACGCTGTTGGTCTGCGGGTACGCGTCGCCCTCCTGCGGCGCGTCGTTCTGGATCTCATAGGTGCCGGTGGACGCGTCCCAGGTCACGTAGTTCTGCCAGAACGATCCGACCTGCTCGAGGTAGGGAAGCACCTCGCGGGCGTAGGAGGCGCTGTGTGAGTACTCGTACTCCATGACCATGTCGCTCGCCAGGTTCACGGCGTCGGACTTCTGGTTGTAGAGGCTGTCGACGGCGCTGGTTCCGTTGGGCGAGATGCCCACCGGGTATAGCACGCCCTTGAAGCCGTTGGCCGCGGCAAGCGCCTCGCCGTTCGGCATCCAGGCGAGGACGGGCGCGTCATAGGAGCCCATCTGGGCGATGTGGTTGGTCGACAGCGCCGCGTAGAACGCCGCCTCGTAGTTGTAGTTGGTGTGGTAGTCGCCGTTCCAGTTCATGGCTCCGGTGATCCAGTTGCCCCACAGACCCGGTGCGTACTTCCCGGCGCGCGAGACGGAGCCGAGCAGGTAGAGCGAGCCGTACCAGCTCTTCTCCACGGCCTGGTCGGCGATCTGGACGAACGACCGGGACCAGTAGGCGTGCCACCAGGCCTCGTGCGCCGCGTAAAGCGCGGCCAGCGAGGCGGGGGTCAGCGAAGACGCCATGGACTGGGCGACGGACTGGTAGTCGGAGGTGTCGTGGCTGCTCTCGATCGCCGCGGCCACGGTGTAGGTCACGCCGGGCTTGAGCGTCAGGCTGATCTGATTGCCCGACGGGTTCGAGGAATCGCCGCGCACGGTCGCCGCGATGCGCGCCTGGGGGTTGCCGGGCGCGGCGGTCGTGCCGGCCTGCACATCGGCGTCGAGGACGCCGCCGCTGCTGCTACTGACGGTCGGGGTACCGCCGAGCCCGTCCTGCAGGGTGACGGACGCGGCCTGCGGGCTCGAGCCGGTCAGCCGCAGCGTCGTGACGAGCAGGTTCTCGGTCGCGGAGACCCAACTCGTGGACGAGAGCGTCTCACCGCCGAGCGTGTAGCTGCCCTCGACCTGGGCCTTGGAGATGTCCTGCACGACGTGATAGCTCGACCCGGCCAGTCCGGGGACGGCCAGCACGATCCGGCCGAGCGGTTCGATGGCGTTGGTGGCAGTGGAGAAGAAGTCGTTCTTGCCGAGATAGAAGGTCTGGTCGTCGATCGAGCCGCCGACCGCGACGCCGACGTCGCCGTTGCCCAGCAGCGGGGCGTCGACGGTCTCGCCGCTGTTCAAGCTGGTGGGTGGGGAGTTCCAGACGCCCTGGAACTGCGCGACGGTGCTCAGGGCCTGAGCCGGGGCGGGGTCGCCGCCGAGGTTGGCCTGGGCTGCCGCGGGCGTGGCGGCCTGCGCGGTCGCCAGGCCGGCAGTGACGAGGGTCGCGGCGAGCAGAACGCCGACGCGGCGCCGGGAGCGGAGTTGGAATCTCAAATCATTGCAACCTTTCAACTTGTGCCGGCCGTGCCGACTGTGCTGGTTGTGCGAGATACGCCGCGCCGAGGAGCGGCGCGGTATTCGGGTGGATTGCGGGCGCGAGCACGATGCGGGGTGCGGCGTCGGCGAGTCCGCCGCGTAAGGGTTCGGCGATCAGATCCCAGGACGCCGCGATCGATCCGCCGACGACGAGGACCGACGCCTCGAACTCGGCGAGGCAGGGGCCGAGCAGGTGTCCCAGGGTCAGGAACGTCTGCGTGAAGACTCCGACCGCCGCGAGATCGCCGCGGCCGGCGCGCTGCGCGATCTCTCGGACGTCGGGGGCCGTCGGCGTGGCGACGGCTCGGGCATAGGCTCGCCGGATGGCGTGTCGCGAGATCGTCTCCTCCAGCGGCTTGCCTTCGTGGCGCAGCAGGTCGACGCGGCCTTCCGGCGGGACACCGGGGCCGCTGAGCTGAACCTGGCCGTCCCGCAGAAAGCACGAGCCGACGCCGGTGCCGAGCGTGAGTCCGACCGCTGTCCGATGGCCGCGCGCCGACCCGGCCCACCACTCGCCGAGCAGGAAGGCGTGGGCGTCGTTGTGGAAGCTCATGCGGTCGGCGTCGGCGCCGGGTAGCTGTCGCGACAACGCCGCGCGGAGGTCGTAGCCGTTGAGCGCGTCGAACTTGCCCACGTTCGCGTACCGGCCGACACCTTGTTCGTAGTCGAACGGGCCGGGGAGCGCTATGGCCCAGCCCCCTGCGTCCCGCGCATCCAGCCGCGATGCGCAGGCGACGAGCGCCGCGACGATCTCCTCGGCACCTGCTCGGCTGTCGAGCGGTTCGCGGAACGAGTGGCCGGGCAGGACGGCGCGGGTCCCGAGGTCGACGTAGGCGGCGGTCACGTGCGTACCGCCGATGTCCATCGCCGGAATCACCGTCGTCGAGATCATCGAACAAAGGCCTTGACGTAGCGCACCGGGCCCGCGCCCAGGGCCGTCACGCGGTACGCGCCGAGCGAGGCGGGCACGGTCAGGGTCTCGGCGTAGGCGAGTTCGTCACGGTGCCCGCCGTCCGTCTCCAGCAGGAGGCCTTCGCCCTCGACGACGTTGAGGACGTGGAACCGCTGATCGGTGGCGTCGTCCAGGGTGGCGTGCGCCGCGAGTTCGAGGCGCCGGACTTCGAAGAACATCTCCGGCAGCCGACCGATCAGATCCTCGCGCCAGCCGTCGCCGTGACGCAGGGTTCGAGGGTTCTGGACGAGATCGCGCGCGACGGCCGAGCCTGCCCGATCCGCATCGAGGTTCTCGAACGCGTGTCCGACGTGCACGGGCCGCTGCCTGCCCTGGCCGTCCTTTCGCAGCCAGTCGTAGAAGCGCAGGCTGTAGAGGTATGGCGTGGCACTGATTTCGAGCACGACGTTGCCCTCGCCGCTGCCGTGCGGAGTGCCGGCCGGGATGAGGAAGAGCTGGTGCTGCTCGGCGGGAAACGTCTGGACGTAGCGCTCGACCTCGAACGGAAGCCCGGCTTGGACGGCTCGATCGGCCTCGCGCCGGAACGCTTCGAGGTCCGCGCCCTCGCGCAGGCCCAGGTAGACGCGGCTGCCGGGCCCTCCGACCATCATGTAATAGGTCTCATGCTGGGTGTACGGCCAGCCGAAGACCCGCCGCATGTAGTCCGGCTGCGGATGGCAGTGCACGGACAGGTTCCCGCCGCCGACCGTGTCGAGATAGTCGAATCTGATCGGGAACGAGGTGCCGAACGTCGCGTGCACTTCCTTGCCCAAGACCTCGCCCGGATGCAGGGCGACGAGCACTTGGAGCGGGACCTCGACGCGCGGCGACTCCGGATCGGCGGGATCGCCGACGAGGATGCCGCTCTCCGGCGCGATGAGCTCGTAGCCCAGAGCCGTGTTGGGCGCCGTGCGGTTGAAGCCGAGCTGCTCCTGCGCCCAGTGCCCGCCCCACGATGTCGTGTTGAACGTCGGCCGCGTGCGGAACGGTCGAGCGGCGAGATCGGACAGCGCCTCGCGCAGCGCCGGTCCGGTGAGCCAGGCGGGTGTGTGCGGGTTCTGAGTATCGAGCCAAAGGTCGACATCGCCGAGGATGGTGTCGCGATGCCGGTCCAATACGGGCCAGTCGATGTAGAACAGCCGGCGTGTCGTGCCGGGACCGGTGCCAGCGGGCTGCCCTAGATTGCGGCCGGTTCCCGCGGTGATCTCGGCCTCGGCGTAGCGCTTGGGCAGGTCGGCGTACCAGAGGAGGTCATGGTGGCTGGCCAGCGCCGCACCGGGGCCGTAGATGAGGGTCACGGCGTCGGACGCGGCCTCGATCGGGCCTGCCTGCTTGAAGAAGTCGGCCATGGCCGCCTGCGAGAGCGGCGCGAAGTCCGGGTCGTCCTCCAACACCGCCGACGCGGTCAACTCGAGGATCGCGGGCCACGCGGCGAATTGCTCGCGCATGTCGATCAGCTTGGCCGCGAGTTCACGGCCTGCCAGCGCGGCGCAGATCTCGGCGGCGACGGTGTCCCAGTCGACGGCCGCCGGACCGTCCACGGCCAGGACGAGTCCCGGAGTGAGGTCGGCGACGGCATCGGGATAGCCGCTGCGGACTACTCCCCCGATGGCATGACACGGGTCTGCTTCGTATCCGCGGACGGATGGCGACATAGTGGTGACGGCCTTTCTTGCGCGGGTCTTTCCATGTTCAGAGCACGGTGATCAAAGCGCGCCCGAGGACGGCGGCCGGCCCGCGGTGGTCACCGGCCAGGTGAGCACCGGGCTGCGGAACTTCGCGGCCTGTTCGGCGAGGGTCGTGGCGGCGGCAGCCGGGTCCGGCGCGGCGAAGGTCAGCAGCCCGTAGCGCAGCCTGACCGGCCCGTGCTGGATCTGCGGAAAGTTCGTGTCCCAGTAGTTGTTCGCTGCCCAGCTCAGCAGCAGCGGATCCGGATCCCGGTCGATCGCCTCGGGCGGCGGCCCGAAGTGGAAGTCGCCGAATTGGACGAGCGGCGCGTCCGGCGTGAGCAGCGCGACCGCGCCCCGCTCGTCCCACATCGTGGCCGCCGACTCGACCGTCACCCAGCCGCGCGAGGCGCCCGGCAACTGCTCGTCGTCGAGGGCGACGAGTCGGCCGGCGGTGTCGAAGGCGGCTCGCCATCCGGCGTCCATGGCCAGGGGCAGCGCGAAGTACAGGGCGTTCGGCGAGGAGTCGCCGATGAGATCGACCTCGATGTCGATGTCGATGACGGGATCGATCGCGTCGAAGCGCAGCCGCTGAATCAGGCTCCTGGTGCCCGGTGCGACGAACCGGCGTTCCAGGATCACGCACCCGGGCCGCTCCTCGACCGTGCAGCTGACGACGCGTTCGGCGGGCTCGCGGATCGGTGTCCACGGCTCCCAGCACGACTCGTCCAGCATCTCCCGGTCCAGGTTGCGCCGGTAGAAGGCGCGGCGGGAGCCGTCGACGAGCGCGTCGGGCCGCTCCCGGAGGAAGGACATCAGGTCCATCCCCGGCCGTGGCCGCAGGATTTCGCGATTCGTCGCACGGTCGGTCAGGGAGAGGATGCGGCCGGAGTCCGGATCGTAGGTCAGGACGTGGAACGGCGACTCGATCCGTCCCGTGGCCTCCACGCGGTTGACCGCCGATGCGAAGTTGAGCTCGCGCGCCGAACTGCGATGCCGGACGACCTCGTGCGTCGGCTGGTTCGGGTACACCGGCGCGGGCAGATCATCGATGCCGATGACGCGCCAGGCGCCGGGGGCGAGTTCGATCGGTCCGACGGCGCGGCGCGGCTCGTCGTGCGTCGGCGCCCGCCATGGCCGGTTCTCGTACGACATCCGGCTGGCCCGATAGGTCCGCTCGGTGGCCGCGGTCTGTTCGGCGAACCAGGCGGTCGGCAGTTCGAGGGCTGCCGTACGCGGATACGGGGTCGGATTGCAGACCAGCACTCCGGCGATGCCTTTGTCGGCGACCGGGTTTCCGGCCAGCCGCTCGAGGCCGTCCATCACGGCGAACGCGGCGAGTTCGTGGCCCTCGTACGCGCCGGCCTGCTTCATCGACTCGATGGCGCGCGTCTGCGGGTTGCCCGGCTCGCTGTCCCAGCCGCTGAAGGTGTGCTCGTCGAACAGGTCGACGCGGTCGGCCGCCTCGGCGACGAGCGACGGATCGGCCCCGAGCGCCTCGGCGGCGGTCAGCAGCGGCTTGGTCCGCCGGTTCACCGCGGTGGCCACCGGCGTGCTGCCGGCGCCGAAACTCCAGAAGTCGGTCCAGTCGCCGCGCAGCACGGGAATCTCGTCCTCGGGTATGCGCTCGATTCGTTCCCTGAGATCGTCGAGGGTCGCGTAGCGGATGCGCGGGCCGCGCCGCTGTTCGTTCCAGAGCCGGATCAGGTCGGGCAGAAAGGGATTCGGCGGCGCGTTGTCCCACATGATCGGCGAGCAGGTCGAGGTGAGGTAGACGAACGGCAGCCGGTAGCCGGTGCGGCGCAGCCGCTCGTGCAGTGCGTCCCAGCCGACGGCCATCCGCTCCACCGAGTCGTCCCAGGCGTTGAGCAGCTGGTCGAACATCGTGTAGTGGCTGCCGTTGAACACCCGCAGCCGTCGTCCGGACGGCGCCTGCCAGGCGAACAGGCCGGGCCGCGGCCGCACCGGACGGCCGAGGTGCGGATTGATCGCCATGACGAACAGGTCGACGCCGGCGTCCAGCAGTTCGTCGGCGATCGGCCACGGGATTCCGTTGACGTCGTGCTGGCAGGCGACCGGGATCGGCCGGCCGACCGCGTCCTCGAGCTCGCGCTTGCCCGCCAGCAGCCGCCGGATTCCCGGCCGGTCGATCAGCGAGCTGACATGCCAGCGCAGCGCGGAAAGACCGATCCTGCCCTGGTCGCAGAGGTCTTTGAAGCGGACGATCTCGTCGTCGGACGCGTCCGCCAGCCAGCGGCGCACCGGCTCGGTCGCCTCGCAGGTCCATTTCGGCCGGCTGTCCTCCGGCAGGTCGGCCGTGCGCTCGAGCCAGTCAAGAGCCTGCGACAGGTACTCGCCCTGCAGCCGCCACAGCACGGGCTGGGAATGTGTGTAGCCGACGTCGAGATGGCTGTGGTGCAGGACCAGGATCTCGTCGATCCCGCCAGCGGGGGTCCCCGTCACTTGGTCGCTCCCTGGGTCAGACCGGCGATGAACTGCTTCTGCAGGACGAGGTAGCCGGCGACGGGGACGACCGCCGCGAGGAACATCACGCCGAACAGCTGCGCGTAGTTGGTGGAGTACTGGCCGAGGGACAGGTACAGGCCCGTCGTGATGGTCTGGCCGCGCAGCGGGCCGAGGATGAACTGCGGGTTCATGAAGTCGTTCCAGATCCACAGCGACAGGAAGATCGCCACGGTCGCGGTGGCCGGCCGCATCAGGGGCATGACGATCTTCCACCAGATCCGCAGCGCGCCGGCTCCGTCCATCGCGGCGGCCTCGACGATCTCGCGCGGGACGGCGCGCAGGAACCCGGAGTAGACGAAGACCGCGAAGGACAGATAGCCGCCGCCGACGTTCGCCAGGATCAGCCCTGGATACGTGTGGTCCAGGCCGAGGAAGCTCAGGATCCTGATGGTCGGCAGCAGGATCACCGCGGGCGGGATCATCAGGCCGGCGCCGAACCCGGCCAGCACGATCCGGCGCAGCGGCGCCGAGCGGCGGGAGAGCCAGAAGCTGAAGGCCGCGCCGAGCGGGATGATCAGCAGCAGCGAGAGGGCGACGGTGACCGCGGAGTTGGCCAGGCCGATCTGCACGATCCGGTCCGGCCGGGACAGCGCGTCGGAGAGGTTCTGCAGGGTCGGCGGCGCGGGCGGCGCCTCCGGGTTGCGGATGATCTGGTCCTGGGACTTGAAGGCGTTGACGATCGTCAGGTAGATCGGGCTGACGAAGGCGAGGGTCAGCAACCCGGCCGCGACGAGTCGGGCGCGGGACATCCGGGGCCTGCGACGGCCGTTCGGGGTCGGCGCCGCCGGCGGTGCGGTTCGGCGCGGCGCGGTCAGGACGGTCACAGGTCCACCTCCCGGCGGCGGAGGAGTCCGGTCACCGACAGGGCGACGACTGCGGACACGGCGAGCAGCAGCATGGCGACGGCCGAGGCGTATCCGAAGCGGTCGTCGGTGAACGCGAGATTGATGATGTAGAGCGCCGTGGACTGCGTGGCGAAGGCGGGGCCGCCGGAGGTGAGCGCGGCGATGATGTCGTAGAGCTTCAGCATCGTGATCAGCGAGATGGTGACGCTGATCGTGGTGCCGGGGGCCAGCATGCGCAGCGTGATCCAGCGGAACTGCTGCCAGCGGCTCGCTCCGTCCACCTTCGCCGCCTGATACATCTCGACCGGGATCGACTGCAGCGCCGCGAGGTGCACGACGGTCGTGAACCCGGTGAGCACCCAGGTGGCGACCAGGCCGACCGAGAACATGGCCAGATCAGGGGTGCCCAGCCAGGAGATCGGCTGCGCGATGATCCCCAGCGCGGTCAGCAGATGGTTGAGGATGCCGTCCTCGGCCAGGATGTAGCGCCAGACGAAGCCGACGATGACGCCGGAGATCACCTGCGGCAGGAACGCCAGCATGCGCATCACGCGGAAGCTCAGCGAGGTCTGGTTCAGCAGGATCGCGAACCCGATGCCGGCCGCGTTGGCGAGCAGCGTCACCACGGCGGCCAGCCCGAGCGTGAAGCCGAGACTGGCCGCCAGGGTGCTGTCGTGGGTCATCTCCCGGTAGTTGGCCAGGCCGATGAAGCGGGTCTGCGCGAGCAGCGGGTTCTCGTCGGTGAAGCTCTTCCAGCCGCTCATGATCACCGGGACGATGATGAACAGGATGTAGAGGCCCAGTGTGAGCAGGGCGAGCGCGGTCAGCGCGGGGTCGCCGCGGCGTTGGCGGAGTCGGGTGATCATGGCGTGTTCCTTGCGGGAGAGGGGAGGCGGCTCGGCGCCGGGCTCGCGGTCACGGGCGCGCGCCCGGCGCCGGGCCGGCGGTCACTGGGTCGCGGTGGTCCACTCGCTGTCGAGCTTCGCCATCTGGCCGGCGACGTCGTTCGAGTTGAACAGCGCCTGGGCCGCCGCGTAGAAGTCGTCGTTGAGGCCCGAGGGCATCGCGTCGTCGTTGGTGACCCAGCCGATCGCGGACACCTTCGTGTTGTTCTGCAGCACGTAGGTGTACGAGTCCTGATAGACCTGGCTGACGTCCACGCCGTAGTCCTGCAGCGTCTTGCCCTTGATGAGCGGGAACGCGCCGTCGCCCTCGATCAGGGTTTTGAGGTTCGCCGGGTTCAGCGACCAGGACTCCGCGAACGCGGTCGCCTTGTCCGGGGAGGGGGTGCTCGCGCTGATCGCCATCGATCCGCCGACCGCGTACGGTACGACGACCGAACCGTCATCGGCGGGTGTCAGGAAGGAGCCGTAGTCGGCTGCGCCGGCCTTCGGGATCGAGCCGAGGAACCAGCTGCCCATCATGTACATCGCGGCCTTGCCGGATGTGAAGTCCTTGATCGAGTCGGCGTAGCTGACGCTGAGCGCCCCGGGCTCGAAGTATCCGTTCGCGACCATGGTGCGGTACTTCGCGACCGCGGCCTCGACGTTCGAATCGGTGAAGTGCACCTTGCCCGCGTAGCGCTCCCGCAGCCAGTTCGGGTCCTTACCCAGCACGTCCACCGAGAGGACCCCGGTCAGCGGCATCGCGGCCGCGAACGAGTCGCCGCCGCCGAGCTCGATCGGCGTGATGCCGGCGGCCTTGAGCTTGGCGCAGTCGGCCGTGAACTCGGCCCAGGTCTTCGGCGTGCCGGAGATCCCGGCCCGGGCGAACAGCTGCTTGTTGTAGAAGACCATCGGGATGATCTGCGAGTTGGTCGGCGGGATGTAGACCTTGCCCTTGTTCGCGTTGCCCATCGGGTCGAGGAAGTTGGCGTTCACCCAGTCCTGCGGGTACGGCTTGAGCAGGCCGGCCTGGGCGAAGGTCGAGGGCGTGATGGACTGCAGCAGGTCGGGGAACTGGCCGGAGGCCTGCAGTTGCTTGGCGTAGGCGTCGCGGTCGGTGTTGGGCGAGACGATGTCCTTGATCGTCAGGCCGGGAACCTTCGCCTCGGCGTTGTCGATCGAGTTCTTCCAGAACGAGGCGGTCAGATCCGGAGTCTCGAAGGTGAGGTACGTCAGCGTGACGCTTCCGCTCGCCGCGCCGGGTGACGCCGCCGAGCACCCGGCGGCGGTCAGGGCGAGCCCCGCGGCCAGGCAGGCCGTGAGAAGACGGTTGTGCCGCATGGAGGTCTCCTGGGGGATGATGTGACGACGATGGGGAGACTCGACGCCTAGCCATCGACGAGATAACGTTATCGCGGAAGTAAAGTCAGGTTGCGGGAACGTGTCAAGGGGCCCCCTTCGACCGACCCGCGGTCAGCACGAGGAGTAGCCGGATGAGCCCAGCACGGGTCGCAAGCGGAGCCGCCGGGCGGCCCAAGCGGCCGACCATGGTCGATGTCGCGCGCGAGGCCGGAGTCGCCCTGCGCACGGTCTCGCGCGTGGTCAACGACGACCCGACGGTCGGGCCCGCGAACGTGGCCAAGGTGCAGGCCGCGATCGCGGCGCTGAACTTCCGCCCGGACGAGCGGGCCCGCCAGCTGCGCACCGGCGTGACCGGCGCGATCGGCGCGGCGGTGCGCCGGATCGCCGAGGCCAACCCGGCGTTGGCCGCCATCGAGCGGACCGCGGGCGCCGCCGGGCTCACCCTGCTGGCCGCGTCGACCGACTTCGACGAGGGCAGGGAGCGGGAGATCCTGACCTCCATGTGCCGGCAGCGGCTCGACGGGATCATCGTCGAGCCGATCGGCGAGAGCCACGGCTACCTGCAGCCCGAGCTCGAGGCCGGCATGCCCTTCGTCGCCATGGACCGGCCGATGAGCGGGATCTCCGCGGACTGCGTCATGTCCGACAACGCCTCGGGCATCGGCATGGCGTTCCACCACCTGCACGAACACGGCCACCGGCGGATCGCCTACATCGGCGACAGCGAGCGGGTGTTCTCCGGCCGGGAGCGCGCCGGGGCCTTCCGGGCGGCGCTGCGCTCGCACGGCCAGCCGGTCGAGGGCCTGGTGCACCCCGGCGAGCTCACCCCCGAGCGGGTGGCCGCCGCGCTGGACGCCGCGCTGCACGGCGCGAAGGCGACCGCGCTGGTCACCGGCAACATGGACACCACGATCTCGGTGCTGCGGCTGCTCGGGCGCGAGGCGGCCGGCCGGCTGGCGATCGTCGGCTTCGACGAGGTGCCGCTCGCCGACCTGCTCCAGCCCGCGCTCACCGTCGTCGCCCAGGACACGGCCACGATCGGCCGGACCGCCGTCGAACTGCTGCGCAAGCGGGTCGCCGACCCCTCCCGGCCGGTGCAGAGCGTGGTCGTGCCGCTGGAGCTCAAGGTCCGCGGCTCCGGCGAGGTGCGCGGCTGAGCCCGGCCGCTCCGGACCGCTCGGGCGTGGCCGGCCAGGGTTACGGAACCGTTCCGGGCCCTTGACAGCGCCGGGGGCAGCCCGCAGTCTTCGCGATAACGTTATTTCGACGCGGCAGCTCTGTGGAGAGGTCAAGGTTCATGAACCGCACCCCGCGTTCCAGACGGGCCGTCAGCACCGCGGTCGTCGCGGCGCTCATCGGCACCATGACGAGCACGCTGCTCACCCACCCGGCCATGGCGGACACCACCACCGCGAATCAGGCCTGGCGCATCGTCCAGCAGTACACCGGCGTCTGGACGAGCCCGCCCACGAATCTGACCGGCGGCGAGACGGCGGACGCGCCGCTGATGGGCAACGGCGACATCGGCGTCGCGGTCGGCGGATCGATCGCGGATCAGACCATGTACATCGGGAAGAACGACTTCTTCTCGTCCAGCAGCCATGCGATCAAGCCGCTCGGCCGGATCGTGATCACCGACCCGACGATGTCCGGCTCGTCCTACAACGTGGTGCAGAACATCGCCGACGCCGAAGTGGACGGCAGGTACGCGCTCAACGGACAGACCTTGACCACGAGCAGTTGGGTGGACGCGAACTCGGGAATGTTCGTCACCTCATTCACCCTGACCGGCGGCAGTGCCCAGACGATCGGCATCACGCTGCAAGACGGCGCCGGAAACGCCCCGACCACGTCCACCACGGGCAACGATCTCGACGCCGACGTTCACGCGGACACCGGGACCGGCAGCGATCCGCACGCCCGGATCGCGGCACGCACCATCGGCGACAGCCAGTCGATCTCCGGCAACACGATCAACCTGACCGTCCAGCCGGGCACCACGTCCACGCTCGTGGCCGGCATCATCTCAAGCGTCGACAGTTCGAGCTGGCAGTCGTCCGCCGACTCGCTGGTCGGCAACCTCACGCAACAGGACGTGAACAACCACAACGCCTCGCACCGCTCCTGGTGGCAGGGCTACTGGGGCCAGTCGTACGTCGAGATCCCGGACAAGTCCATCGAGAAGAGCTGGTATGGATCGCTCTACCTGCTCGCCTGCGTCTCGCGATCCGGAAAGACGGCGCCCGGATTGTGGGGCAACTGGATTACCGGAGCCATGAACTGGAACGGCGACTTCCACACGAACTACAACTACGAGGCGCCGTTCTACGCGGCCTTGTCCACCAACCACATCGCGCAGATGGACTCCTACGACCAGGCGGTTCTCGACTGGCAGTCGGAGGGGCAGTCGCTCGCGACGCAGAACGGGTACACCGGCGTGCTCTACCCGGTCGGCATCTCGCCGGGCGGAACCAGCGCGGACATGAACCTGCACAATCAGAAGTCTGACGCAGTGAACCTCGCGAGCGACATGGTCATGCGTTTCGAGTACACCGACGACACGACGTATGCCGCGAAGGTCTACTCGTGGCTCAAGCAGGTCGGGCTGTTCTGGCAGAACTACCTGAGCTGGAACTCGACCACGAACACGTACGACATCCTCAACGACGCCCCGCATGAGGACCAGACGTACCCGCAGACCAACAGCGGCATGTCGCTCGGCCTCGTGCACCTGCTCTTCCAGGGCCTGATCGACATGAGCACGGCGCTCAATCAGGATTCGGGCACGCGCGCGACCTGGCAGAACATCGTCTCCCATCTCAGTCCTCTGTCGACGATGTCGCTCAACGGCCAGACCATCCTGCGCGAGACCGAGGTCGGCAGCGACTTCGCCAACGACGGCAACGACATCGACGCCCAGGCGATCTACCCCGGCGGCCTGGTCGGCCTGGACAGCGGTGCGACGCTGCTGCAGAACGCGCGGAACACGATCGGCGCGCTCACCAACGCGTGGAACGGCGGCAACGCCCCGGCCACCTTCTACGCCGCCGCGGCCCGCGTGGGCTACGACCCGAACACGATCCTCGCGAACCTGCACGACGAGGCCGCGAACCAGAGCTACGCCAACATGGCCGTGCACCACAACGGCGGCGGCATCGAGAACATCAACGTCACGACCTCAGGCCTCGATGAGATGCTGCTGCAGTCCTTCCAGAACGACGTCAAGGTGTTCGCGGACTGGCCGACGAGCACGAACGCGAAGTTCGGCGACCTGCTCGGCTACGGCGACTTCCTGATCTCGAGCAGCGAGGCCGGCAACAGCGTCCAGTACGTCCAGGCCGTCAGCCAGAGCGGCGGGAACTTCACCTTCACCAACCCGTGGCCGGGCGGCAGCGTGGAGGTCTACCGCAACGGCGCCGACAACGGGACCGTGTCCGGATCGAAGATCACCATCGCCACCTCGGCCGGGGACACCCTCGACCTCGCCCCTGCGGGCACCGCGCTTTCCACGATCCAGACCGAACTGGCGCAGCCGCTGCAGCAGAGCACGGCAAGCGGCTTCAGCTCCGGCTTCGAGTCCACCGATCCGGCGCTCACCTGGACCGACACGGTCGACAGCAGTGGCGGCGGGTCGGCGAGCGTGGCCGGGCTCTGCTGCGGCCTCACCGGCCCCGAGGCCGGTGTCCGGACCGGCGAGACCGCGCACACCGGCTCCGGCTCGCTGATGTACTCCGGGCTGGCGCAGGGCGGCAGCGCGGTGCACGCCTACCTGAAGGTCTATGACCTGAGCGGCAGCCCGCTGGGGATCGGGAGCGGCAAGACCCTGAGTTACTGGATATATCCGCAGAGCAACGCAACGAGCAGCTGGGTCCCGTCCGGTTCAGATGGCAGCACGTGCGTCGCCATCGACATGGTCTTCACCGATGGCAGCACACTGAGAGATTCCGGCGCCGTGGACGAGAACGGCGTCCGGATCCACCCTGCCGACCAATGCGGGCACCTTACGCTCGACACGTGGAATCACGTCACCGTGAACCTCGGGACCGCCAACGCGGGCAAGGACATCAGCCGCATCCTGGTCGGCTACGACGATCCGAACTCGACTGCCGGCTATCGCGGCTATATCGACGACCTCAGCATCAGCTGAGGCGGCGATCGGTGGGCTGGTGGAGACCGTGTCCGAGTTCGAGGCGGCCATGCGCGACGGCGCGATCCTACGCGCCGACGTCTACCGCCCACCTGGCGACGGTCCCTGGCCGGTGCTGCTGGTCCGTACTCCCTATGGAAAGCAGGATCCTGGCGTCCTCGCGCGTCTGAATCCGGTCGGCGCGGCCGGCCGCGGCTACCTGGTCGTCATCCAGGACTGCCGCGGCCGGTTCCGCTCCGACGGCGACTGGGCACCACTCGTCCACGAGAGCGCGGACGGATACGACACCGTCGCCTGGGCCGCGCGTCTTCCCGGATCCGACGGACGGGTCGCCATGTACGGACCCAGCTACCTCGGCCATACCCAGTGGGCGGCGATCGCGGCACGACCGCCCGGACTGTGCGCGGCCATGCCCGAGTTCACGTGGTCGAACCCGCACGACGGCCTGATCACCCGCGGCGGCGCGTACGAGCTCGGACTGATGACGCAATGGACGCTGTCGCTTGGTATCAATGTGCTGGAACGCCGTTTTGCAGACCGGCCCGAGGAACGGCAGCGTCAGCTCGCCGAGCTGAACAGCGCAATCGGCGAGCTGACCACGCGTACGTGCTGGGAGACTTCCCCTGGCGAGTCGATCCGGCGCCTGGGGTTGCCCGCTCCGAGCAGCGACGTTGAATCGACCGGAGTCTCGCCGTCGCCGCACATCCCCATGCTGATCGTCGCGGGCTGGTACGACTGCTTCCTGCAAGGCAGCCTCGACAGCTACGTCAGTGCCCGTAATGTCGGCGCGCCGGCATCGCTGATCGTCGGCCCTTGGTCGCACGATGGGCCGTCGCCGCTCGCCGACGAGTTGGAGTGGCTGGACCGGCAGCTGGCGTCGCCGACGCACGAGCCGAACGTCCGAATCTTCGTGACGGGCAGCAACGAGTGGCGCAACCTCCCGACCTGGCCTCCCGAAGCCACTGATGCCGCTTGGTACCTCGACGCCGACGGCAGGCTCTCCCCCGCTCCGCCTGATGCCGCGTCACCACAAGACACGTTCGTCCACGACCCGAACGCTCCTGTCCCAGCGTGCGGCGGCGCGCTCTTGCTGTCGCCGGAATTCCCCGCTGGGCCACTCGACCAAAGGGAGATCGAAAAGCGCGACGATGTGCTGACCTACACGAGCGCCGCGCTACGCGAACCGCTGGAGGTCGTCGGGCGTATCAGGCTGCACCTGTTCGCCGACTCGACCGCCTCCACCACGGATTGGGTCGCCCGACTGTGCGATGTCGACACCGATGGCGTGTCCCGCAACCTCACCGACGGCATCGTCCGCGCACATCAGCCGCACACGAACGAGCACTCGATCGACCTCTGGTCCACCGCGCACGTCTTCCTCCCGGGCCACCGCATCCGCATGCAGATCACCGGCAGCTGCTTCCCGCGCTGGGACCGCGCCGACGGCGCGAGACAGACCGTCCAGCACGACGCGGCGAGGCCGTCGCGGCTCATCCTCCCCGTCAGACACGTCTGATTCGGGAAATAAACGAAACATCGAAAATTCGTTTCCGGCGTGCGATTAAAAACATACCCTTCCGCACTCGCTTCGTTCACGCCGCCAAGCCACCTGTCCGACTGTCAGTGTTTTTACCTACCCTGAGCCAGGGCCGAAACCGGCCTGAAACAGAACTCTGATGACACTTTCCGCCGAAGGAGTCGCGTTGTGAAACAGAGCTCAGGTATCACCCCGTCAGCCGTACCACGGTGGCTGGCGGCGTTCATCGCCCTCGCACTCGGACTGCTCGGAGTGGCCGTCGTCCAGGCCTCCCCCGCCCGCGCCGCCGCCGCGGGCGTGGAGGTCTACGTCGGTTACGCCGACACCGCACGGCCCAACCCGGTGAACTTCCCGACCCCGTGGCAGGGCTCGCCGAACGTCACCTACCAGGGGTGTACGGGCTCGTGCGAGTTCGACGGCGGTGCCGTGCGCATCGTCAACGACTCGACGACCGCACAGACCGTCAACGCGATCTCGATCACGCTGAGCACCTGCACGTTCGCCTACTGGCCCAGCAACACGATGCTGCAACCCGGCCAACAGCTGATCATCGCCCAGACGGCCAGCGGCGCGTCCGACGGCTGCACCAACACCACCGGTCTCATGGACACCTCGGACCTCGGCCCCAACGGCGAGGGCTGGTCGGGCAACTGCACCCAGTCCGGGGTCATCCCGACCATCAACGCCACGATCGACGGCGTGGCGAACACCTTCACCGACAGCAAGCAGGTGCTGAACACCGGCGGTGTCGACCTGGCCAGCTGCCCGTCCGGCACCAACGAGTCCACGCAGTGGTCGCTGATCGGCACCCGCTGCTCAGGGGCGACGCTCTCGCTCGCACCCGCCACGCAGACCGACCAGGTCGGGACCGAGGCCGACCTCAGCGCCACGCTGCTCAACGGCTGCGGCGACGGCCTGCAGGGCGCGAGCGTGAACTTCACCGTTCCCAGCGGACCCAATGCGGGCAAAACAGGATCGGCGGTAACCAACGCCAGCGGCGTCGCCGCATTCTCGTATACCGGTTCGACTACGGGAACTGACACCGTTCAGGCCGCGACGACGAATCCGGCCGGAACGATCAGTTCGAACACGGCGAACGTCGTATGGCAGAAGCGCACATCCGTACTGAAAATCACCGGCGGCGCGAGCGCGAGCGACTTCCACGACACGACAAACGTCGCGGCGACACTGACCGATAACGGCGGCCCGGTCGTCGGCGCACCGATTACATTCACCCTCAACGGCGCCGAGACGTGCACCGGCGCGACCAACGCGAGTGGCTCCGCGTCCTGCTCGATCACCCCGGGCGAGGCAGCAGGCCCATACCAGCTCACCGCCGCCTACACGGGCAGCGCCTCGGACCTACCCTCGTCGGCGACCAGCAACTTCACGGTCACGCACGAGGAGACCACTACCACCTACACCGGGCCGACCCAGGCCGCGAACGGCACGTCGCTGACGCTCTCCGGCGTGCTGAAGGAGGACGGCACCGCGCCGATCTCCGGCCGCACCGTCACCTTCACCCTGGGTTCCGGCTCCTCGGCCCAGACCTGCAGCGGCACCACCAACTCAAGCGGCGCCGCGTCCTGCACCATCAGCACCGTCAACCAGCCCGCCTCGACCACGTCCGTCGGCGTGACCGCGGCGTTCGCCGGTGACGCCTACTACTCGGCATCTTCGAACTCGGCGACGCTGAGCTTCGAGTACCTGACCGGACGCGCCTACGGCCTGTCCGCGTCCGGCCTGGTCACGATCACCCCGACACCCGACACCGGCAGCATCTCCACGGCCTCCGCGGGGAATTTCCAGCCGCCGTGCGTCGTGACCATCAGTGGCCTGGTCAGCGCGGGAACGCTGTGTGCCGACGTGACCACCAGCCTCAACCCCGGTACGTCCACCGCCACGGCCTCCGTGCAGAAGGTCGGAATCAGTGCCCTTGGTATCCCGGCGATCCAGATCGGCGCGGTCGAGTCCTCGTCCGTGACGAACTGCTCGGGCTCGACGGGTAACGTCACGATCGCCTCGGTCACGGTCGCCGGCATCCCGGTGAACGTCAACGTCCATCCCGGCGCCAACACCACCATCAGCGTGCTCGGCGTCACGCTCACCTTCAACGAGCAGATCCCGGTCACCGGTCCTGACAAGGGCCTGACCGTCAACGCCGTGCACATCAACGCGCTCGGCCTGCTCAACGTCGTCATCGCCTCCTCGACGAGCGACATCGGCAACTGCTGAGTTGGAAATGCGCACCGGCCCGCTCCGCCTCGGCGGAGCGGGCCTTCTGCCGTCTACGGCTGGAGCAGGCGCACCGGCGTGCCGTCGAGGTACGCCGCGATGTCCTCGACGGCGTTGGTGTAGAAGGTGCGGTAATTGCGATCGGTCACGTAGCCGAGGTGCGGGGTGGCGAGCACGTTCGGCAGTGTCCGGAGCGGGTCGTCCGTCGGCAGCGGCTCGGTGTGGAATACGTCGAGCCCCGCACCGGCGATCCAGCGTTCGCGCAACGCGAGCAGCAGTGCTTGCTCGTCGACGATCGCGGCTCGGGAGGTGTTGATCAGGTAAGCATGCGGATTCATGGCGCGCAGTTCCTGCTCCCCCAGCAGGCCGCGGGTGCGATCGGAGAGCGCGAGATGGATGGAGACGAAGTCGCTTCGGCGTAGCAGGTCATGCTTATCGGCGGAGAGTTCGGCGTCGGCCGCGATCGCGCGCTCCGGGGTGAGGTGCTCGCTCCAGGCCAGCACGTTCATCCCGAAGGCGTTCGCGACGGCGGCCACCCGGCTGCCGATCTTGCCGAGGCCGAGCAGGCCGAGAGTTCGTCCACTGAGATCCTGGCCGACGGTGTTCTGCCAGGGGCCCGCTTCGCGCATCGTCTGGCTCTCCGCGGTCAGGTGGCGAGCGAGTCCCAGGAGCAGCGCCCAGGTCAGTTCGACCGGCGGCGTGCTGCTGCTCTCGGTACCGCACACGGTCACGCCCGCCTCGGCGGCAGCCAGCAGATCGATGGAGGCGTTGCGCATGCCGGTGGTCACGAGCAGACGCAGCTTCGGCAGCCGGCCCAGCAACTCGGCGTCGACAGGGGTGCGCTCCCGCATCAGCACGACGATCTCGCAGTCGTCGAGGGCTGCGACGAGCTGCTCGCGGTCGTCGATGTGCTCGCGCACGACTCGGACCTCGACACGTCCGGCTACCGGGCTCCAGTCGGCGATCGTCTGGGCAACGCCTTGGTAGTCGTCGAGGACGGCGCAATGCAGGGTCATTCCGGGGTGCTCACTTTCGGGAAGATCCGAAGGAACGCGGCGGCGGCCGGGGCCAGGCGCGTGCTGTCGTAGACGACGGATACGTGGTGGACCGCCGCAGGGTCGGCGATTCGCAGCGCCTTCGCGCCGCCGTGCAGCACTTCGTGGACCGAGGCGCGCGGGACGACCGTGACCCCGACTCCGGCCGAGGCGAGTCGGACCATGTCGTGGATCTGCGCGACCTCGAAGTGCTGTCCGGGTTCCACGCCCGCGCGGGCGAAGGCGGCCTCGACCTGGCGGCGCAGGCCGCTGCCGCGCGCGAACTGGATGAGCTGGTGGCTGTCGGGCAAGTCGGCCAGGTCCACCACCTCCCGGTCGGCGAGCGGATGGTCCCCGGGCACGACCACGACGAGCGGGTCGGTGCCAAGCACCTGATGGTCCAGTCCTTCCGGGATCTGGCGCGGCGCCAAGCCCACCACCGCGACGTCCAACGCGCCGGACTGCACGGCGGCGGCCATCTCCGAACTCGGCGCGTTGACCACATGCAAGTCGATGCCAGGATAGCGGGCGTGGTAGTCGGCCAGCGCCTTGACCAGGGCTAACGGACCGGCTTCGGTCTGCACCAGGCCCAGCCTCAACTGCCCGCGACGCAGGCCGGCCAGCGCGTCCAGCTCCGCCTGCGCGTTCTCGACGTCGGCGAGGATGCGCCGGGCGAGCGGTTCGAGCAGTTCACCGGCCGCCGTCAGCCGCACGGAACGGCTGGTGCGGCTGAACAAAGCGGCGCCGACCTCCTTCTCCAACCGCGCGATCTGCTGGCTCAGCGCGGATTGAGCGACGTAGCAGTTGGCCGCCGCCTGGGTGAAGTTGTGCGTGTCGGCGACCGCGAGGAAGTACCTCAGGTGGCGTAATTCCATTACGTCAGGCTTCTGGGGGCAGCGGGATCCGCAGGCTGACGGTACCGCGCAGATCGAGCCAGGCCTCATGCGTGCCGCGGACGAGCCGAAGTACCACCTGATCGCAGGACGGGCAGCGCGCGACGAGGCCCGGAGCGTGGCTGTACACGCGCAGTTGGGCGAGCGGGCCGACCGTCTTGCAGCCGGTGCAGGTGCCGACCGCCGCGGTCACGTCCACAGCGAAGATCTCGGCGAGCGGTCCGGCCAGGGCGTTGCCGTCCTGGTAGGCGTCCTCGACGTCCACAGTCGCACTCATATCAGCCTCCAGATGGTCCAAAGCGTTCGGTGCGGATGCGTTCGGCGGCGTGGCCGAGGTCGACGAGGAGGTCGGCGGCGTGCTCGACGAACCCGGTCGGGCCGCAGACGTACACGGTCGGCTCGAAGTCCGGCGGCCAGCCCGCCGCCGTCACGTCGCGCACGTCGAGGCGCGACGGCGGACGGGACCATCCGTCCGGCGCGCGGCGGGTGTAGAGGAACGTCGTATCCAACCCGGGGTCTGCGCGACGCAGTTCCGGCAGATACATGCGATCCTCCGGCGTGCGCACGGAATAGATCAGCCGGAACGGCGCGCGGCTGGCGGCCGCCCGGCGCGCGCGGATCATCGCCATCACCGGCACCACGCCGGAGCCTCCCGCGATCAGCAGCACCGGTTCGGTCTGCTCGGGACGCCACACGAACCAGCCGCCGACCGGGCCACGCAGCTCGACCTGGTCGCCGACCGCGAGCCCCTCGATCAGGTACGGGGAGACCTCGCCGTCGGGCACGCGCTGCACGGTCAGCTCGAGACGCTCGCCGTCGGCCGCCGACGCGATCGAGTAGCTGCGCTGCGTGCTGTAGCCGTCCTCGGCGGTCAGGCGCACGTCCACGTGCTGACCGGCCAGGTGCCCGGGCCAGCCGGGTACGTGGAAGGCCAGCGTCGTCGCGCTGGAGGTCTCGACGCGCTGCTCGACGAGCGTGGAGGCGCGCCAGCGAAGCCGCTCGCCTAGTCGCCCCAATACCGCTGTTCCCGCCATGGGTCTCCGTAGTTGTTGTAGCCGGCGGTCTCCCAGAAGCCCGGCTCGTCCTTGAGCAGCAGATCGATGCCGCGCACCCACTTCGCCGACTTCCACAGGTACAGGTGCGGCACGAGCAGCCGCGCCGGCCCGCCGTGCTGCGGCGCCAGGTCATCGCCGTCGTAGCGGTAGGCGACCCATGCCTTCCCGTCGAGCAGATCCTCGAGCGGCAGGTTCGTGGTGTATCCGCCGTACGCGCGCACGAGAGCGTACTCGGCGGCAGTCTCCACGTCCTCCATCAGCACATCGAGCGAGACTCCCCGCCAGCGCGTTTCGAACTTCGACCACTTCGTCACGCAGTGCAGGTCGACGACGGGCTCCTCGGTCGGCAGCGCGGTCAGCTGCTGCCACGTCCAGGTGTGTTCGACGCCTGCTTCGGTCTTGATGTCGAACGACCAGGAGGCCAGGTCGATCCGCGGCGTGGGTCCGGCGGACAGCACCGGGAAGTCCCTGGTCTCGTATTGGCCGGGCGGCAGCCGGTTGCCGGCGGGTCGGGGCCGTCCGCGGAATCCTCGGGAGATGATCGCCACACGGCAATTCTTTCCCGAGCCGACCCGCTGCGCAATCCACCGGAACACCGCAGAGACAGCGCGCGAAACGATTGTCGATCATTTACATTGGTCTCGATCGTTGGTCTCTATCCGTCGTACGACCGAGGAGGGCGAACAGCGCCGTGGTGACACCGTCAGCAGAGCCGCAGCCGGTGCTCTCGCCGCTCACCGCAGCGGCGATCTTCCTGGTGGCGGCGATCGAGCCGGGCGGCGAGCAGGTCGCCTGGGACACGCTCGCCGACCTGTCCGGGCTCACCCGTTCGGTGGGTTTCCGGATCCCGGACGGCGGGCTCACCGTGGTCGCCGGCATCGGCTCGGCGGCGTGGGACCGGCTGTTCTCCGGGCCGCGGCCGGCCGAGCTGCACCCCTTCCAGCCGCTGGCCGGCCCGCGGCACAACGCCCCGGCCACCCCCGGTGACCTGCTCTTGCACATCCGGGCGCGGCGCATGGACCTGTGCTTCGAGCTCGCCGGGCAGATCATGCGGCGGCTCGGCGGCGCGGTGCGCGTGCTCGACGAGGTGCACGGCTTCAAATACTTCGACGAACGCGACCTGATCGGCTTCGTGGACGGCACCGAGAACCCGACGGGGCCCGCCGCCCTGCAGGCCGCGCTCGTGGCCGATGAGCAGGATGCGGACTTCAGCGGCGGCAGCTACGTCGTCATTCAGAAGTACGTGCACGACCTGGCGGCCTGGAACCGGCTGCCGGTCGAGGAGCAGGAGCGCGTCATCGGCCGCACCAAGCTCGACGACATCGAACTCGACGATGCGGCCAAGCCCGCCGACTCGCACGTCGCGCTGACCACGATCGTCGACGAGGACGGAACCGAGCGGCAGATCGTGCGCGACAACATGCCCTTCGGCCGGGTCGGGGCGGGCGAGTTCGGCACGTACTTCATCGGCTACTCGGCCACCCCCGACGTGACCGAGCGGATGCTGCGCAACATGTTCCTCGGGGACGTGCCCGGCCGCACCGACCGCATCCTGGAGTTCTCCACCGCCGTCACCGGCGCGCTGTTCTTCTGCCCCGGCGCCGACTTCCTCGACGATCCGCCCGACCCGCCCGCCGCGTCGGGCGCGTCGGGCGCGTCCGACGCCGAACCCGCTGTCCCCGCAGGATCCGACGAACCCGCAGAACCCGAAGAATCCCCCGTCGAACCCGCCACCGCTGCCGACGGCTCGCTCGGCATCGGAAGCCTCAGAAGGAGCCTGGCACCGTGAACAACCTGCATCGCGAACTCGCCCCGATCTCCGACGAGGCCTGGGCCGACATCGAGGCCGAGGCACGCCGTACCTTCGAACAGCAGGTGGCCGCACGCCGCGTCGTCGACTTGCTCGGCCCGTCCGGGCTCACGCTCGCCGCCGTCGGCACCGGACACGTGCGCCCGCTGGACGCGCCGAGCCCGGGCGTGCAGGCGGGCTGCTACGAGGTGGCCAGCGTCGTGCAGTTCCGCGTCCCGTTCACCGTGCGGCGCTCCGCGGTCGACGCCGTCGCGCGCGGCGCCAAGGACGCGGACTGGCAGCCCGTCAAGGACGCCGCGAAGCAGCTCGCGTACGCCGAGGACCGGGCGATCATCGACGGCTTCGCCGCGGCCGGGATCAGCGGGATCCGGCAGGCCGCTTCGAACCCGAACATCGCCCTGCCTGCCGACCCGCGCGAGTACCCGGTCGCGGTGGCCAAGGCGCTCACCGCGCTGCGCCTGGCCGGCGTCGCGGGACCCTACAGCCTGCTGCTTTCGGCCGACGCGTACACGGCCGTGGCCGAGACCACCGACCACGGCTATCCGATCCGGCAGCACATCATGCGCATCCTCGGCGACGACGGCGAGATCATCTGGGCACCCGCGATCGACGCCGGCGTGCTGCTGAGCACGCGCGGCGGCGACTACGAGCTGCACCTCGGCCAGGACGTGTCCATCGGCTACCTCGCTCACGACGCCGAGACCGTGCAGCTCTACTTCCAGGAATCGCTGACCTTCATCCCGCAGACCGCCGAAGCCGCCGTCGCGCTCAGCTGAACTGCCCGAGGTCCGACTAGGGCAGCAGGCCCCCGTCGATCCAGGAGCGCAGCAGCCGCACCTTCTCGTCCGGCCAGGCGTTCCCGCCCCCGGGCGGCATCCTCTTGGCCGCGATCGAGCCGTACACGCGCTCGGCGTTGGCCGCGACCGACATATACGTGTACTGGTCGAGCTGCACGCCGAACGGCGCCATGTGCTCGATGTCGACCGGTCGGAACAGCGGAAGGATGTCGTGCTCGAATCCCGGCGTAGCAGAGTCTTGCGTCATCGCAGTCTCCTCAGAATCGGCTCTTACGCGACAATTTGATCACGCACACCCCGATTCGCGCCAAACGAGCCGACTGATTCACCCGGTCAGACCAACTGAAGTGCGGATACTGCTCGATACATCCGCGACGCGACCGGTCTACGTATCGAGCTGGACGAAGCGTCGGCCGTCGAGGATGCGGTCGCTGGTGGGGCGGTAGCCGAGGGGCTCGGCGAGGGCGCGCAGGGCGGTCGGGCCGATGCGGGCCCAGGGGATCGCGGGGCCGGAGGCGGTGCCGGGCGGGCGCAGCAGATGCCTTTCGTCGGTCTCGTAGAGGGTGGTCTCCACGGTCAGCGTCGCGCCGACCGGCAGGAGCAGGGCCTTGATGCGGGCGAGCAGCGCGGCCGGGTCGCCGCTGATGCCGATGTTGCCGTCGATGAGCAGGGCGTGCGGCCAGCGGCCCTCGGCGGGCAGCCGGTCGAAGACCGAGCGGCCCAGGACGGTGGCGCCGGAGGCGCGGGCCAGCAGCAGTGCGACGGGGGTGACGTCGACGCCGAGGGCGGGCACGCCGCGTCGGGCGAGCTCGGCGGCGAGTCGGCCGGGGCCGCAGCCGATGTCGAGGGTGGGACCGGTGCAGTGTTCGAGCAGGCGGCGGTCGACGTCGTCGGCGACGGCCGCGTATCGGCTGACGTCCAGGCGGATGACGAGCCCGTCGTCCCCGTGCAGGATGACCGGCGCGGCCGGACCGTAAAGGCTGTGCCACAGGGCCCGTTCGTAGTCTGACGCCGTCGGACCGGCCCAGGTGCTCGTCGTAGTTATGTCAAGCACTGCGCATCCTGGCGTCGATCCCGGCGAGCCGTCTCGCGAAAGCCGTGTCCGGGGCCAGCTCGGCCGCGGCGTAGGCGCAGTCGGCGGTGTCCACGTCGCGGAGCATCGGGAGGTGCAGCACGTCGAGGCCGGCCTGTTCGAGGCGCCGCAGCTGGACGGCTCCGGTATCAGACCTCGACATCGGGACGCCGAGCAGCAGTGCCGCGGTGCGCGGATGGGCCGGTTCGCGCAGGCCGAGCGCCCAGAAGCCGCCGTCCTCGGCCGGTGCGAACGCGGCGTCGTGGCCCGGCCGCACCGTCATCGCGGCCAACGCGTCGTCGAGTACTGATGCGGAGGCCTGCGGCGTGTCCATGCCGATCAGCAGCGCGGGTCCCGGATCGAGGCGCGCGGCGTCGGCGAAGGCGGCGGCGATGCGCACGTCGAGCGTGCCGGTGACCTGGGGTTCGCGGATGAAGCCGGCATCGAGGTACGCGAGGCGCAATTCGAAGTCTGGTTCGCCGTCGAGCACCAGCAGGCGGTGATCGGCGGCCGCGGCGGCGGCGATGCCGAGCGAGTCGCTCAGGGCCGCCGCAGCCAGTTCCGCGGCTTCCTCCGGGGTGAACGGCGGGCACAGTCTGGTCTTGACGCGGCCGGGCACCGGGGCCTTGGCCAGCACGATAACGGTGCTCACGAGGTCAACTCCCGCCAGACGCGGTTCATGTCCCGCACAGCCTGCACGGTGCCAGAGACGGTGCCGGTCACCTTGGACTTCCCGGAGCGGGGGGCGTAGTCGACGTCTGTTTCGGTGATGACCCAGCCCGCGCGTCCGGCGGCGAGCACCGTCTCCAGCGGGTAGCCGGAACGGCGGTCGCGCTGGGCCAGGCCGAGCAGCGCCTCGCGGCGGGCGGCGCGCATCGGACCGAGGTCGCGCACGGCGATCCCGGTGCGGCGCAGGCGGCGGGCGAGCACCAGGTTGGCGACGCGCGCGTGCGGCGGCCAGGCCGTGGCGCCGGTGGGCCGGCGGCGGCCGAGCACGAGGTCCGCGTCGTCGGCGAGCACGGGTCCGGCGACGCGCGGCAGCTGCGCCGGGTCGAGCGATCCGTCGCAGTCGCAGAAGCAGACCACCGGGGCGGTGGCGGCCAGCAGCCCGGCGTGGCAGGCGGAGCCGAAGCCGCGCTTGGGTTCGTGCACGACGAGCGCGCCGAGCCCGGCGGCGATGTCCGCGGAGCCGTCGGTCGAGTCGTTGTCCACGACGATGGCCCGGTAGCCGGCGGGCATTCGGGACATGATGTAGGGCAGCGCGGCGGCCTCGTCGAGGCACGGAAGTACGACGTCGACGAGCGGAGCGTCGTCGGCGGTGGGCAACTGGTCCACGGGGGTCCTTTCTGGTGGGACGTCGAGTGCGGAGCGCCGGCGGCGGCGGCGGTGGTGTCGGGCGACGGCGCGTACGGCGGTGCCGGCGAGGACCACGAAGAGCCCGACGCCGTAGCCGACGCGGAGATCCGGCAGCGGCGCTCCGCTGATGTCGTGCCAGACCGCGGCCGTCGAGATCGAGGCGGCGACGGCCAGCCACTCGAAGCGGCCGTCCAGCGCGACCAGGGCGACGAGCAGCAGCGAATACCAGGGAAACTCCGGTGTGGTCGCGAGCAGCGCGGTCCCGGTCACCACCGTCGCCGCGCGCCACGGCCGGTCGGGATCGGCCGTGCGATACGCGATATAGGCGGTGATCGCGATGACCACGGCGGCGACTACGGTGGAGTACTTGTCGGGCACGAAGTAGTCGATCAGGACCGACCGGTTCCCGCTGTCGTAGCCCTCTTCCTGCAGGTAGCCAGGCAGGTATCCGATGACCTTGCCGCCGACCGCGATCACGTGCGGCACGTATACGGCCACGAACGCCGCACTCACCGCCGCGATCACGACGGTCGGTTTGCGCCGCAGCGAGCCCGGCACGGCTAGCACCGGGATGAATTTGGTCGCCGCCGCCAATCCCATCAGCACTCCGCCTCTGGCCACGGCGCCGGTGCTGCGCGCATGCGCGAGCACGCCGAGTCCGCAGACGGCCAGGAACGCGCTGAGTACGTCGATGTGGCCGTTGTTGGCAGCCTCCGTCGCCACGACGGGACACCAGGCCCAGAGCGCCGCCGCCCGTGGATCGAGCCGTGCGCGGCGCAGGAAATACATCAGGGCGAGCACCGTGCACAGCGAGACGATCACGCCGGCGATCTGGATCGACTTGTATCCGCCGGTCGGCCACAGGACGTGCACCAGATAGAAGTAGGCCTCCGCGACCGGCGGGTAGATCGTGTGCACGGTCGGCCGGTTGATCAGGGTGCAGCCCGGTGTGAGGTTGCCCGCTGCGTCCGGATTGGGGATGCCCGCGTTCACGCACCACTGGGTCGTGTGGTCGGGCCACAGCTGCGGATCGCGCAGCGCGTGCAACTGCGGCGCTGCGGGCACGTACGAGTACGGATCGATGCCCGCGGCCTGCACGTGGCCGTCCCACACGTATCGGTAGAGGTCGTCGCTGCTGATCGGCGGTCCGGTGACGGCGGCCACCTGGATCGCGATCCCGCCCGCGAGGATCAGCAGCACGGCCGCGCGCACCGGCGTCTTGCGCACCAGCCACGCCGCGGCCGCGAACAGCACCCACGAGGCGATGACGAACCCCTGGCGAACCCAGCCCGAGCCCGGTCCGGGGTGGATGACCCGGAAGATCGTGTAGGTCAGCCCCGCCACGACCAGGGCGGTGAGCAGAAGGCGGATCCATCGCAGCATGCGAACCACCCTGGCAGCCGGACAACGCGCGCGGGCCGGTCGGCACGCACCCGTAAGGGCCTCGTAAGACTTCGCAAGACCTGGTGGCAGCCGTAAGGGCTTCGTAAGACGTCGTAGCGCCCAAGCGGGTCCGGCAGAGGGTTCGATGTGTTCATGGCCACTTTCCCGACCCCGCCGCGGTGGATGCGGCGCGGGCCGTTGCGCGAGGGAGCGTTCCGGCCCAACCTGCACGACGAGCGGACAGCCTCGCTTATCGGGACGGCGCTCGGCATCGCGTTCACCGTCTGCTTCGTGACCGGCTTCATCAGCCACGAGCTGCAGCTGCAGCGTCCGCCGACCTGGCTGCCGCTGCCGACCCACCCCGTGTGGTTCTACCGGTTCACCCAGGGCCTGCACGTCGCCACGGGGCTCGCCGCCATCCCGCTGCTGCTCGCGAAGCTGTGGACGGTCTATCCGCGGCTGTTCTCCTGGCCGCCGGTCAAATCACTGCTGAACGCGCTCGAACGGCTTTCGATCGGCGTGCTCGTCGCCTGCGCCGTGTTCGAGCTGGTCACCGGCCTGCTGAACATCGCGCAGTGGTATCCGTGGCACTTCCCGTTCACGGCGACGCACTTCTGGATCGCCTGGATCGCGTTCGGCTCGCTACTGCTGCACGTCGCGATCAAGGCGCCGGCGATCGCGCGCGGGCTGCGCAACCGGCCCGCTCCGGACGCCGAAGGCGCCCTGGCAGCGGCCGACGGAGCCGACGCGGACGGCGCGACCGTCCCGGAGGCCGCGTCCGCGCGGCGCGGGACCGTCAGTCGCAGGGTGCTGATGGGCTCGACAGCGTTCGCGGTACTCGCCGTCACGGCCACGACGATCGGCCAGTCGGTGACGTCGCTGCGCTGGCTCGACTTCCTCGGCGTGCGCAGCCCGCACGACGGGCCGCAGGAGGTGCCGATCAACCGCACCGCCGCGCAGGCCGGTGTCGTGGCGAGCGCGTTCCACCCCGACTGGGCACTCGAGGTGGACGGGCCGCGCCCCTACCGGCTCAGCCTCGCCGAGCTCAGGGCCATGCCCCAGTATCATTCGCGGCTGCCGATCGCCTGCGTCGAGGGCTGGTCCGTGGACGCCGACTGGGAGGGGGTCCGGCTGCGCGACCTGCTCGCCCGCGCCGGCATCCCGACCGGCTCGCTGATCCGGATCATCTCGCTCGAGAAGGTCGGCTACGGGCAGACCGTGATGCAGCACGAATACGCGGACGACCCGGCCACGCTGCTCGCGCTGAAGCTGAACGGCGAGACGCTGAGCATCGACCACGGCTACCCGGCCCGGGTGATCGCGCCCGCCCGGCCGGGCGTGCTGCAGACCAAGTGGGTCCAGCGGCTGGAGCTGATCATCCTATGACGACGGTGCGAACCCTCCGGCTGACGCTCGGCGGCCTCGGCGTCGTGCTGCTCGGCTACGGTGTATACGGCCTGATCAACGAGCAGGTGATCAAGGATCGCGCGGCCGTCGGCGAGTGGCTGATCGCGGGCGTGATCGGCCACGACTTCCTGCTGGCGCCGGTCGTGTACGTCCTGTGCGCGATCGCCTTCCGGTTCACCAGCCCCCGCTGGCGCGGGAGGCTTGCGGCAATATTGCTGATCGGTGGATCGTTGTTTCTGATCAGCGTCCCTGCGCTGATCCGGCAGGGGCTGAACAGCAACAAGACCGTGCTGCCGCTGGACTACCCGCGGAACCTCGCGGTGCTGTTGGCCGTGCTGGTCGGGGCCGTGGCGGTCTACAGCGGAACCGACGCGGCTCTCCGGCACCGGGCGGCGCGGCAGGCCCGACGGAACGAGCCGGGTGCCGAAGTCAGCGAAGTCAGCGAAGTCGACCAGGCGAACGAGCCGGATGGCGAGCAGGACAACGAGGAGGAGCTCATGATCTCCGCAGTGCGTGAGACGGCCGCGGACGTCCTCGTCGTGGACGACGATCCGACCGTCGCCGAGGTCGTCGCCGCCTACCTGCGCCGCAACGGCCACGCGGTGCGGCTGGTGGCCGACGGTCCCGCTGCTGTCGCCGCGGCGCAGGCCAGGCTGCCCGACCTGCTCGTGCTCGACCTGATGCTGCCCGGTTACGACGGCTTCGAGGTGTTCCGCCGGGTCCGGCAACTGGGCCCGGTGTGCGTGATCATGCTGACGGCCCGGACGAGCGAGCAGGATCGGATCCTCGGTCTCGAACTCGGCGCGGACGACTACGTGACGAAGCCCTTCAGCCCGCGCGAGCTGGCGCTGCGGGTGCGCTCCGTACTGCGCCGCACGGACCGGGCGCCGCTGCGTCCCGCCGCCGAGTCCGCCGAGGTGCTGCGGCACGGCCCGCTCGAGGTGGACCTGACCCGGCACGAGGCGCGCTGCGACGGTCAACTGCTGAACCTCACCGTCCGCGAGTACGATCTGCTGGCTTTCCTGCTCGCCCATCCGCGCCAGGTCTACACTCGGGCCGAGCTGATGCGGCAGGTGTGGGGCTGGGAGTTCGGAGACCAGTCCACCGTCACCGTCCACGTGCGGCGGCTGCGCGAGAAGGTCGAGCCGGACCCGGCCGTCCCCCGCTATCTGGTCACCGTCTGGGGCGTCGGCTACCGGCTCGACGATCCCGACGACGCCGACGAGGCCGACGACAGCGGCAGGGACGAGGCTGACGACACCGGCGAGCCCGACGAATCCGAACCGCAGCATGGAGAATCCGCGTGACCGACATCATCCACATCATCCTCATCGCCGGCGGCTGCGCCGTCGGCGTCGGCTGCGCCGGCCTGATCGCCCTCAGGCTGCTGCGGGGCCGGGCCGTGCGGCTGAAGCTGTTCGCCTTCGCGATGACGGTGGTGTTGGCGATGGCCGCGGGTGTGCTGGCGACCGCGCAGGCGATGTTCCTGTCCCAGCACGATTTCTGGGTCATGCTGGTGGTCTGCCTCGCCACCGGCGTGGTGGCTCTGACGATGGCGATATTGCTGGCCCAAAGCGTCAGCCGGGACAGCCGCGCCCTGCGCAGCGCGCTGCACGAGCTCGGGCGGGACGAGCAGGGGGTCGACGGTGCCGACGACGCCGCCTCTCCCCGACACGCGGGCGGCATCCGGCACGCGGGCGGAGGCGGCATGCTGTCCACCGGCGAGCTCGACTCGCTGCGCCGCGAACTCGCGATGACCGCGCAGCGCCTGGCCGAATCACGGGAGCGCGAGCGTGCGATGGAGCGCTCCCGCCGCGAACTGGTCGCCTGGGTCTCGCACGACCTGCGCACCCCGCTCGCCGGACTGCGCGCGATGGCCGAGGCGCTCGAGGACAAGGTCGCCGCGGACCCGGGGGTCTACCACACCAGGATCAGGCAGTCGGTGGACCGGCTGACCGGGATGGTGGACGACCTGTTCGAGCTCTCCCGCATCCACGCCGGGGCGCTGCGGCTGAGCCTCGAGCACATCCCGCTGGCCGATCTCGTCGACGAGGCCGTCGTCGGCGCCGACCCGCTCGCCCGCGCCCGCGGCGTGCGGCTGTCCGCCGACGTGCGCACCGGCCGCAGCGTGTGCGTGGACGTCGGCGAAGTATCCAGAGCCCTGACGAACCTGGTGGCCAACGCGATCCGGCACACGCCGAGCGACGGCGCCGTGCGCGTCGAGGCCGCGGACCGCGACGGCTACGCGCTGCTCGCGATCACCGACGCATGCGGCGGCATCCCCGACGGCGACCTGGACCGCGTCTTCGAGGTCGCCTGGCGCGGCACCCCGGCCCGCACCCCGGAACCGCAGGCCGGCGCCGGACTCGGGCTCGCGATCGTGCGCGGCATCGTGGAGGCGCACGCCGGGGAGGTCGACGTGCGCAACGTCGACCACGGCTGCCGCTTCGAAGTGCGTCTGCCGATCCCGGCGACGTAGGCAGTTCATCAGGAGGCTGCGGAATCAAGACACTGTGACGGCGGCGAACTCGGCCAGGCCCTCGGTGAACTCGACCCGCGGCCGCCACCCGAGTTCCTCGCGCAGCCGCGTGCTGTCCGCGGTCACGTGCCGTACGTCGCCGAGCCGGAATTCGCCGGTCACCACCGGTTCCGGCCCGCCGAGCGCCGCGGACAGGCCGCGGGCCAGCTCGCCGACCGTCCGCACGGTGCCGCTGCCCACGTTGAGCGCGCGGCCGGTTCCCGCGGACACCTCCGCATCGGCGGTCCAGACGGCGGCGGCGAGATTCGCCGCCGCGACGTCACGCACGTGCACGAAGTCGCGCCGCTGCCCGCCGTCCTCGAACACGCGTGGCGCCCGGCCCGCCGCGAGCGCCGAGCGGAAGATCGCCGCGACTCCGGCGTAGGGCGTGTCGCGCGGCATCCGCGGCCCGTAGACGTTGTGGTAGCGCAGCATCGCCACGGTGCCGCCCGCGGCGCGCGCCCACGAGGTGGCCAGGTACTCCTGCGCGGCCTTGGTCGCCGCGTATACGTTGCGCGGGTCGAGCCGGGCGTCCTCGTCCACGAGCCCCGGGGCCAGCGGCAGACCGCAGCGCGGGCACGGCGGCTCGAACCGGCCTTGCCGCAGAGCAGACTCGGTGCGCGGCCCCGGCGCGACCAGGCCGTGCTCCGCGCACTCATAGCGGCCCTCGCCGTAGACGACCATGGACGAGGCGAGCACCAGCCGTCCGACACTCTCGGAGGCCATCGCGGCGAGCAGCACCGCCGTGCCGAGATCATTGCAGCCCGCGTAGTCAGGCGCGTCGTTCAGATCCAGTCCGAGACCGACCATCGCCGCCTGATGGCAGACCACGTCGATACCCGCCAGCGCCCGGCGCACCGCCGCGATGTTGCGCACATCCGCGCGGATCAGCTCGATGCCGTCCGGAATGCGCGCCCGCGCCGCCTCCTGGTCCGGATGCACCGTGGGCAGCAGCACGTCGAGGCCCACGACCTCGTGCCCGGCGGCCGTGAACGCCTCGACGGCGTGCGAGCCGATGAAGCCGGCCGCCCCGGTAACCAGCACTCGCATGGAGCCTCCTCGAGTCGACGTGTCGGTCCAAGTTCGAACTTAGACCGACGCCGCGGACGCGAGGCGGCCCCATGCGGACACGTCACCAGCTCGTAAGAACTCCAGAGCTGATGGGTTCAGTCCTTCGGGTCACGCCAGTCATGCGGGTCATGCCGGGGAGACCCAGGATTGGTTGGAGTTCCCGGTGCAGCTCCAGATCTGGACCTGGGTGCCCGAGCCCCCGTACCCACTGTCGTCGAGGCACTTACCGGATTGCGGATTCAGCAGTGCGCCGTTGGACTGCGGCTTCCACTGCTGGGCACCGCTTCCATTGCAGGTGTACAGCTGCACCAGGGTGCCGTTGGCAGTGCCGCCACTGGCGACGTCCAGGCAGGCGCCGTCGGCCTGCACGGTGCCGTTCGGCTCGACGGTCCACTGCTGACCGTCGGTGCCGTTGCAGGTGTACACCTCAACCTTGGTGCCCGGGGTGTTGTTGTCACCGGCCACGTCGAGGCAGAGCCCGGTGTAGCCCACGAGCGGGGTGGCCGCCACGGCGTCGGCTGGTTCGATGGTCCAGGTGAATGACTGGTTTGTGGTGGCGGTGTTGCCGTCGGTGGCGGTCACTGTGGTGGTGTTGGTTTCTGGGGTGGTGGGGGTTCCGGTGATGGTGCCGGTGGGGGTGAGGGTGAGGCCGGTGGGGAGGTTGGTGGCGGTGTAGGTGAGGGTTTGGCCGTTGGTGGTGTCTTTGCCGGTGACGGTCAGGTTGACGGGGGTGCCGGCGAGGCCT
>NZ_DASZKT010000023.1:0-72065 GCF_035552695.1 Actinospica sp. | reverse complement strand
GGCTCCAGGACGGCCATCGCATCGCTGAAGACGGCGAGCGTGCGGCCGGGCAGAGCACCTCTGACTGCTGAGCGCAGGTCGTCGGCGTAGGCGAGGAGGTCGACTCGGTCGCCGGCGCGGGTGGCGACGGCGGTGAGCAGCAGCGCGGCGTCCATGGCGGAGTCGAGCTTCGGCTCATTGCCCACTCGGCCCGCGGAAGTGCGACTCGTGTCCAGCACGATGACGACGTGACGGTCGCGCTCGGGGCGCCACGTGCGGACGACGACGTCGTTGCGGCGGGCGGTGGCACGCCAGTCGATCGAGCGCACGTCGTCGCCGATCACGTATTCGCGCAGCGAGTCGAATTCGCTGCCCTGGCCGCGCACGAGAACCGGCGTGCGGCCATCGGTCTCGCGCAACTGCATCAGCCGCGACGGAAGGTGCTTGCGGCTGTGGAATGGTGGCAGCACGCGGAGGCGCCACCGGACCTCCTGCGAGACCTGGCGTCCAGCCAATCCGAAGGGGCCGATCGAGCGGACGGTGACGAGGTCCGGCTTACGATCGCCGCGCCGCGTCGGGGTGAGGGTCGTGTCGATGCGGTGCGTGGCGCCGGGGGCGAGGTCGAGTTCGTGGCGAGGTTCGAGGGGGAGTTGGTCGGGGCGAGCCGGTGCCGATCCGGAGGTGGATGCGGACCCGGATGCGGAGGCGGATGAAGAGTCTGCAGCTGTGCCGGAGGAGGAGTTGGCGGCGGTGGCGGACGCGGCGCTGCTGGCAGCCGAGCCGGACGCGGAGTTCTCAGCCGTGGTGGACGTGGTGCCGGCGGACGTCGTGCCGGACGCGGAGGTTTCAGCCGTGGCGGACGCGGTGCTGGCGGAGGTGCCGGATGCGGAGTTCTCAGCCGTGCCGGACGTCGTGTTGGCGGCGGTGCCGGATGCGGCGGCTGTGCCGAACGTGGCGCCGGAGCCGGATCCGTTGGGGGGGCTGGTGTTTCCGGCGCTGGGGGGCCAGGCGTCGCGCAGGACTCCGCGGAGGTGGCGGCGTCCGTTGTTGCGGATCAGCATGCTGACGTGGGCTTGGGTGCCCAGGCGGGCTGTTGTATCGCCTTGGCGTACGAACTCCAGGTCCTGCGGCCGTCCGCATTGGGCGAGGTCCAGTGCGATGCCCGTGCCGAGTACGGCTTCGAACGCGCCGACGCACAGCAGGCCGGGCACGTGCAGCAGCCCGGATGTCGCCGCGACGACGACACTGCCGATACCCGCGGCCAGTCCGGCGCGGCCGGTCAGCACGACGCTCCTCAGCGCGGCCCGGCTGCCCGGCCGACCTCCAGGAGCAGGAGCTTCCGTGCTCACCGCGGAACGACCACAGCCGCGAGGATCGAGTCGAGGACCGAGTCGGCCGAGACGCCCTCCAGCTCCATTTCCGGACGCAGCCGCACCCGGTGTCGCAGCACCGGCTTGGACAGAGCCTTCACATCGTCCGGCAGCAGGTAGTCGCGGCCGGACAGCCAGGCCCAGGCGCGCGAGGCCTGCAGCAGCGCGGTCGCGCCACGCGGGGAGACGCCCACGTCGAACGCGGTTGACGCGCGCGTGGCCCGGACGAGATCCGCGATGTACGCCAGGACTTCGGGTGCGACGGTCACCTGGCGGACGGCGTCGCGGGCGACGGCCAGCTGCTCGGGGCCCGCGACCGGCTTCACGCCCGCGGCCCGCAGGTCCCGCGGGTCGAAGCCCGCCGCGTGCCGCTGCAGCACGGCGATCTCCTCGTCCCGCGAGGGCAGCGGCAGGACCAGCTTCAGCAGGAAGCGGTCGAGCTGCGCCTCGGGCAGCGGATAGGTGCCCTCGAATTCGAGCGGGTTCTGGGTCGCGGCGACGAGGAAGGGCGTCGGGAGGGGGCGCGGCTCGCCGTCCACCGAGACCTGGCGCTCCTCCATCGCCTCGAGCAGCGCGGCCTGCGTCTTCGGCGGCGTCCGGTTGATCTCGTCCGCGAGCAGCAGGTTCGTGAAGACGGGTCCCTCGCGGAAGGAGAATTCCGCCGTGCGCGCGTCGTAGATCAGCGAACCGGTGATGTCACCGGGCATCAGGTCGGGTGTGAACTGCACGCGCTTCGTGTCGAGGGAAACGGCCGCCGACATCGCGCGCACGAGGAGGGTCTTGGCGACGCCCGGGACGCCTTCCAGCAGCACGTGGCCCTGCGAAAGCAGCGCGATCACCATGCCGGTGACGGCGGCGTCCTGCCCGACGACCGCCTTCGCGACCTCGGTGCGCACCGCCTTGAGTGCCTGGCGGGCGGCCAGTGCCTCGGGGGTCGAGGCGGCCGGGACCGCGGGGCGGGTGGGCGCGAGGGGCTGCCCGCCGGTGGCCACGGCCGTCTGCACGGTGGCGGGGATCGGCGCGTCCGCGAACGTGGCCGGCGGCGGCGCGAAACCCTGCGTGCCCTGATCGCCGGGCCCGGCCGCGGGCGCGGGCTGCTGCGGGAATCCCTGGGTGACTCCGGATTCGGTCACGACGAGCGGACCTCCTGTTCCAATCGGTCGAGCTGGTCGGTCAGCCGCACCAGTTCGCTTTCGGTCATCGGGACCTCGCCGGCCAGGATCGCGTGCACCTGCCCCGGACTCTGCCGCAGGCGCTCGGCGACCGCCTGCACGAGCGATTCGGGATTTCGGCCCGCCGGTCCGGCGGGCAGTCCGAGCAGCGGGGCGATGCGGCGGGCGGCGGCGCTGCGCAGCAGGCCCGCGGCACGTCCGTGCGCCGAGGCCCTGCGGTACAGATTCGCATGGCCCTCCACGGTTTCGGCCGCACGCACCTTCACCGGCAGCTTCTCGCCCACCAGGCGTCCGAGCCTGCGCGAGCGCCAGTAGGCCAGCGCGGCCGCCGCCACGAGCAACTGCAGCAGCATCCACCAGATCCAGTGCGGGATCAGCTGGGCCAGCGTCACCGCCTGGCTGCTTCCGCCGCCTCCGCCACCATTGCCGTTCCCGCCGCCACTGCCCCCGCCGCCGCCGGACGGATTGCCCGTCGCCGTGCCGGAGGGGTTGCCCGAGCCGCAGGCCTGGCCGAGGCAGCCGTTGAGGTTGTAGTCCTCGGTGAACTGCGTCGCCAGCCACACCAGCGTGCCGTGCCCGCCGAACAGGCCCAGCGCGAGCGCGGCGTCGCCCTGGCTGGTCAGGTACTCGTTCTCGGTGAAGTCGGTCCAGCCCAGCAGGATCACGTCGCCGCCGGTCTTGGTGTTGTGCAGCGAGACGAGTGCCGGATTGTTCCGCGAACCGACGACGTAACACCCGGTCAGGTCGGTGTACGCGGGCGAGGCGGTGCTCGTCGGCGTCGCCGTGGGAGACGCGGTGGCCGCGGACAGGTCGTACGTCTCGGCGCCCGCCGGCATGACGACGGAGCCGGCGGCGGTCGAGTCGGACTGCGCGCAGCCGGTCCCGGGATCGACGACGGTGGACGCGCTGGTGGACGTGGGCACGTCGGTCGCGACGCCGGGAGCGAACGCGCTGATCAGGTTCGGGTCGTAACTCAGGATGATGACGCGGCCCCAGGTCGACGACGCGAGCTGGGCGATGTCGGACGCGCTCATGTTCGCCTCGTCCTGGTCGATCACCAGCGTCGTGTCGCTGCCGCTGTAGGCCGTGGCGTCGTCGGCCGCGGTCGAGGTCGTGTACTGAATCCCGTTCTCCATCAACATGTTCAGCATCCCGTCGTCGTTCTCCGGGGAGACGAGCGGGGTGGTGGTGGTGGAGGGGGACGCGGCGTACGCGGACGGGGTCAGCGTCGTCAGCAGCGCGGCGGCGGCAACGAGCAGCACGTGGCGGAGACGAGTCATGTGCGCACCGCCGAACCGACCGCGTCGTCGACCCGGCTGATCACGGCGTAGCCCTCGGGCGTGCCCAGATAGTCGCCGTATTCGACCTCGTCGAAGGCGCGAGCGGCGTCGCGGAGAGTCTCGGCGTGCTCCGGCAGCAGCTCACCGGCGTCACGCGCCGCCTCGTCGGCGGTGCGGTCCTTGCGCTCGGGCAGCAGCGACCGCTCGTCGAGGACCGCGATGACCGCGCGGAATCGCTCACGGATCGCCTGCTGCCAGTCGCCGCCCTTGGCCGCCTGCGCGGCGTTGTGCCGGTGCAGTGCCGCGCCGAACAGCGGCGTCTCCGAGGCGCCGCCCGCGAGGTGCTTCGCCTTGTCCTTGTCCTTCTTCGTCTTCTCGTCCTTGCGCGGCTTGCCGATCTTCCGCAGGATCAGCAGCAGCGCGATGCCGACGATGACGATCAGCAGGATGACGAGCAGGATCGTGCCGCCGCTGGAGTGGTGCGAGGTGTTCGACGTCGGCGTCGGGCTGGGCGTGGACACCGTCGGCGTGGGGGACGAGGTGGACGGCGTGGGGCTCGGGCTCGTCGGCTGCACGTGGTACTTGCCCTGGGCCAGTTCCCGCGCGGCCTGCTGCGAGGCCTGCTCCCGGCCGGGCGTGATCGGCGCGCCGTCGGATATCGCGCTCACAGCATCGACCCCTGGGTCCGCCGGGTCCGGTTCGCCAGCCGTGCCCAGGCGATCCGGATGTCCAGGCCCTCCCGCCGGAAGCGCCGGTCCACGTAGAGCAGCGTGGCCGTGGCCGCTCGGTAAGGCGTCGTCAGCAGCAGCGTCAGCAGGTATGTGACGGCGTAGGCGATGAGCCACCAGCTGAATCCGCGGTTGCCCGGAACCCCGGCGAACTGGGCGCCGACGCCGAACTGATCGCGCAACTGCCAGCAGAACACGTCCAGCGAGACCGTCGCACAGGCCGCGATCAGCAGCGTCAGCAGGCTGGACCAGCCGATCCGGAACACGCCGCGGGCCGACAGCCGTCGCGAGCGACGCAGCGCGTTGCCGATGCTCGCGCCCTCCAGCACCGCCGCCGGGGCCGCCACGGCGGTCAGCGACGTGAGGATGAAGCAGAGCGGGAAGCAGCCGAGGCAGATCAGGAAGTACCAGCCGGCGACGTGGCCCGCGGGATCGGTCGCCGCCGAGTGCGTCAGCAATGCGAAAAGGAACACGGTGAACGCGCGCGGCAACGTGGTGATCGCGGCCAGCACGTAAAGCCGCGCCGTCCGGCCGCGCAGCGCCGCGCGGGCCTTGGCGGCGTCGGTGGGCTCGGCGTCCACGTAGGCCTTCACCGAAGGGGCGAACAGGCCGGCCAGCACCGTCGCCGCGAAACCGGAGCAGACGACTGCGATCAGGATCTCCGTCGTCACCAGGGAGACCGACTCGCCCGCGCTCGGCGCGTAGTTCGTGTACTGGTTGCCGAAGAAGTCCGTCGAGCTCCAGGTCGGGTGCTGCTGCACGGTCTGGCCGATCATCCGGTTGAACCACCAGGTCAGCGCCAGGGCCGCGGCCGAGCTCGCGGTGACCACGGCGGCCGCGCGCAGCAGGATCGCCTTGGGCACCGACGGGATCGCGCCCACCGCGCCGTCGATCAGTTCGAGCACGGTGAGCGGACGAAGCGGGATCGGGCGCTGCCGGAAGTCGCGGGGAGCGGAACGCCGCGCGGCGGGCGCGGCGACGGATGTCGGTGCGATCGGCTGCGGACTCGGCGCGGACGGGGACGCCCAGGGCTCACCCGTGTCCATCCGTGCCTCTTCCGGCATTCCCTAGCCCGCCCTCTTGGAGTTCGCCGAGACGCGGCGTGGGCCCCCGCAACCGCGCAGGGCCAGATTGTGTCATGCCGAGGAGAGTTGAATCCACCAGATGAAGAACCAGATGAAGAATTCGTGCGAGGATATCTGAGTATCCCCGGATTCGCAGGCCCGGGTGAGCCAGGTGAAGGGAGCGGACCCGGATGAAGGGTCGCGTGTTGATCGTCGACGACGACACCGCGTTGGCAGAGATGCTCGGCATCGTGCTGCGCGGTGAGGGTTTCGAGACCGCGGCGGTGGCCGACGGCGACCGTGCGTTCAGCGCTTTCCGGGAATTCAAGCCGGATCTGGTGCTGCTCGACCTGATGCTGCCCGGACGGGACGGGATCGACGTGGCCCGGCAGATCCGCGCCGAGTCGGGCGTGCCGATCGTGATGCTGACCGCGAAGAGCGACACGGTGGACGTGGTGGTCGGCCTCGAGTCCGGCGCCGACGACTATGTGATCAAGCCGTTCAAGCCGAAGGAACTGGTCGCCCGGGTGCGCGCGCGGCTGCGCCGCGCGGACGAGCCGAAGCCGGAGACGCTGGCCATCGGCGACCTGACCATCGACGTGGCAGGGCACTCGGTCAAGCGCGGCGGCGAGCCGATCGCGCTCACCCCGCTCGAGTTCGACCTGCTGGTCGCGCTCGCCCGCAAGCCCTGGCAGGTGTTCACCCGCGAGGTGCTGCTCGAGCAGGTCTGGGGCTACCGGCACGCGGCGGACACCCGGCTGGTGAACGTGCACGTGCAGCGGCTGCGCTCGAAGATCGAGCACGACCCGGAGAAGCCGGAGATCGTCATCACCGTGCGCGGCGTGGGCTACAAGGCCGGACCGGCCTGAGCCCGCGGGCGGCCGGAGAACCAGCGACGAGAGTAGGGACGAACACTGATCATGGCGCGGAGGTGGCGCCGGTGGGGCGCGGCCGCGCTGCGTCTGCCCGGCAGGGTGCGTTCCCGGTGGCGGCGCTCGCTGCAGTTCCGGGTGGTCGCGGTGACGATGGTGCTCTCGGTCATCGTCGCCGTCGGGCTCGGTGAGTTCGTCGCCGACCGCGTCGCCAAGGGGCTGCAGGCCACCCGGTACAGCGTGGCCCAGGGCATCGCCGAGTCCGGCTTCCGGATCGCGCGCACCCAGCTGGGGAGCTACAGCAACGGCACCGTCAACGACTCCGCCAACTTCACCGCCTCGGCCGAGCAGCTGTTCAACCTGCTCAACACGGGTTCCGCGGACGGCCAGCTCTACCAGGTGGCGCTCGAGTTCGCCGGGGACCAGGCCGGGGTCAGCGCGCCGTACTCCTCACCGCGCGCGTTCAAGCCCTCCGCGGTGCCCGCCGCGCTGCAGGAGAAGATCCAGACGCCGGAGAACGCCAACCAGGGCTTCAGCCAGTACTACACGCTCACCGAGACCTCGGCCGACGGCAGCGGGCAGATCAGCGTGCCCGCGGTGCTGTTCGCGGAGCGGGTGAGCACCACCGGCGGGCTGACCGCGGACGTCTACTACGTCTTCCCGCTGCGCCAGGACCAGCAGACGCTCAACAACGTCGAGGAGTCGCTGCTGCTCGCCGGCCTCGTGCTGGTGCTCGCGCTCGCGGTCATCGCGTGGTTCGTCACCCGGCAGGTGGTCACCCCGGTGCGGATGGCGGCCGCGATCGCGGAACGGCTCGCCGCCGGGCGGCTCGACGAGCAGATGCGGGTGCGCGGCGAGGACGACCTGGCGTCGCTGGCCACGTCCTTCAACAAGATGGCGATGAACCTGCAGAGCCAGATCCGGCGGCTCGAGGAGCTCTCCCGGATGCAGCGCCGCTTCGTCTCCGACGTCTCGCACGAGCTGCGCACGCCGCTGACCACGGTGCGGATGGCCGCCGATCTGATCCACGACGCCCGCGAGGACTTCGACCCGACCGTCGCGCGCTCCGCGGAACTGCTGCAGACCCAGCTGGACCGCTTCGAGGAGCTGCTCGCCGACCTGCTGGAGATCAGCCGCTTCGACGCGGGCGCGGCGGTGCTCGACGCCGAGCCGGTGGATCTGCGGGTGCTGACGCAGAAGGTGGTGGACGGCGCCGAGCCGCTGGCCGAGAACAAGGGCAGCCGCGTGGTCACCCGCTTCCCGGACCGGCCGGCCCTCGCCGAGGTGGACACCCGGCGGATCGACCGGATCCTGCGCAACCTCGTGGTCAACGCGATCGAGCACGGCGAGGGCAAGGACGTCGTCATCTCCATCGCGGCGGACGAGGACGCGGTCGCGGTGAGCGTGCGCGACTACGGCGTCGGCCTGCGGCCCGGCGAGTCCTCGCTGGTTTTCAACCGCTTCTGGCGCGCCGACCCGGCGCGGGCGCGCACCACCGGCGGCACCGGCCTCGGCCTGTCCATCGCCCTCGAGGACGCGAAGCTGCACCGCGGCTGGCTGCAGGCCTGGGGCGAGCCCGGCGGCGGCACGCAGTTCCGCCTCACCGTGCCGCGTACCGTCGGCACCGAACTGCTGCACTCGCCGATCCGGCTGGAGCCCGAGGACTCGCAGCACCACCAGCGGCACCGGCGGCTGCCGGCCGCCGCCGCGCCGCGCGGGCTGGTCCGCTCCGCCGCGGTGGCCGCGATCGCGCCGTCGCCCGGCGACTCCTCGTCCCGGATCGAGCGCTACCCGAACACGTTCGTGCTGCCCCCCGCTCCGGTCAATGCGCCGGAGCCGCGGGATACCCGGGACGAGGAGGAGTGAGCAGGTGACCGAGCGGTCGGGGCGGGCGGCGATACGGATGGCCGGGCTCGCGGCGGTACTCGCCGCGGTGGCCTCCGGCTGCGTCAGCCTGCAGGCGAACGGGCCGGTGACCTCAGTCGCCCAGGGCGACGCGGGCTCCTCGCAGGTGCAGATCTGGCCCTCTCCGCCGACCTCGAGCCTGTCGCAGACCGCGATCGTGACCGGCTTCCTGCAGGCGGCGCGCAGCGGCTCGGTGAACCTGGCGATCGCCGACGACTATCTGACCCCGGACATGCAGAAGCTGTGGCAGACCGAGCAGAGCACGGTGATCGTGCTCGCCGACGACTCGGAGACCTACCCGCAGCCGACCGGCACGGACTCCGCGCAGACCGACGGCGAGACCGGCGCGTCGTCCGAACAACTCCCGGACGCGAACCAGCAGAACCGGGTCGCGCAGGGCGTGGGCACCACGGCGGGTTCCGAGTTCACCGAGCAGGTGCAGGGCAATCTGCTCGGCACGGTCGACCCCTCCGGCGTCTACGCGGCCTCCAGCGGCACGGCGACCTACGAGTTCGGGCTCACCGACACCAAGGACGGGTTCCGGATCTCCTCGCTGCCCTCGACCTCGACGGGCTTCGGCGTGCTGATGGAGCGCTCGGACTTCGAGTCCTCCTACGACCGGCACGACGTCTACTACCAGAACGCGCAGTACAGCGGAAAGCTGATCCCCACTCAGATCTACCTGCCCGCGATAGACACCGACCAGGACATCGCGAACGCCATGGCCCGGCGGGTCGTGCAGGGCGTGCCGGATAATCTCGGCTCGGCCATGCAGGATCCGGTGCAGGGCGCGCAGCTCAAGGGCGACGTGCAGTTCCAGGGTGACGGCTCGGCGACCGTAGACATCAACAGCCATGGAACCTGCGCCGCGTCCGCCAACGCGTGCAAGCAGCTAGGACAGCAGCTCGCCGCCGCCCTGAACAGCCTGAGCACCAAGGTGACCTCGGTGAAGGTGGTGGACCAGGCGAACGGCAAGAGCTATCCGCAGGACACCCCCGACGCCAGTGTGACCTCCTACGGCGGGCAGAACGAGGGCTCCCACGGCGGCCAGACGTTCTTCGCCATCGCGGACGGCGGCACGGTCGAGCAGGTCGGCACCTTCAGCTCGGTGCACGCGTCGGGGCTGTCGTACGGGCAGGGGAAGACGAAGTTCAAGCAGGTCGCGGTCGGGCCGGGCCGGCTGCCGGACGGGCGGCCCGAGCAGATCGCGCTGGTCAGCCGGGACGGCACCAAGGTGTACGTGCAGCACGAGCAGGACGGACCGTACGGGCTCACCCCGATCTACCCGAGCGCCTCGATCCAGGCCGGCGGCACGGTCGGCGCGATGAGCTGGGACGCGTACGGCGTCCTGTGGTTCACCGCCACGCAGAACGGCGTCACCAGCGTCTACCGCTACGGCCAGGACACGCTGAGCCGGGTGACCGTCAGCGGGCTGGTCGGCACCGTCACCCAGGTCGCGGCGGCCCCGGACGGCAGCCGGGTGGCGGTGGCCTACAAGGACTCGACCGGCGACTCGTGGATCTCGGTGGCCGCGGCGGTCTCCGAGCCGGGCGGCGGCCGGCTGCTCGAGCTGGGCACGCCCGAGCTGGTCGCGGCCGATTGGAGCCAGGTCAGCGACTTCGACTGGTACAACGAGGACTCCCTGGCGGTGCTCGGCATCCAGCCGAACTCGCAGACGCTCGGGCTCTACCGGATCTACGCCGACGGCTCCTCGGTCTACGACTCGCTGACCGACCAGCCGGTCGAGGCGGTCCCGCCGGCCAACGCGCAGAGCTTCGTGTGGAGCTCCGGCGGCCTGCCGATCGCGGCGGCGGTGAACGGCGGCAAGGACCTGCTCTACTCGCTCTCCGTCGAGGGACAGGACGCGCAGCAGCTCAGCGGCGTGACCGGTACATCCCCGAGTTACTGAGCATCTCCTCAGCATTTTCTCGGCGTTCGTCTACTGACGTCGTGTCGATGGCGGCCTAATATCGGCAAGATGGGGCTCAAGAACTGGGCATTGCTGCTCGCCGACCTGGTACTGCCGGCCGAATGCGCCGGCTGCGGGGAGTCGAGGTCGCGCTCCGCGCTGCCGGGACTGTGCACGCTGTGCGCGCTCAGCCTGTCCGGGCCGCCGCTGCCCGCCCGGCTGCCCAGGATCGGTGCGGGGGTTCCGCCGGTGCATGCGCTGGCCGCGTACCTCGATCCGGTGCCGGAGATCATCATCGCGCAGAAGGAGCACGGCAGGCTGGACCTGGCCAGGCCGCTCGGGCAGGAGCTGGCCAGGGCCGCGGAGGCAGCGGCGGCGGGCGCCGACCCGCTGTGGCTGGTGCCGGTCCCCTCGACCCGCGAGGCGACCGTGCGGCGCGGCCAGGACCCGATGCTGCGGATGGCCAGGGTCGCCGCGACCCGGCTGCGCGCGAGCGGCCGATCGGTGGCCGTGCTGCCCGCGCTGACGCACCGTCGGAAGGTCGCCGACCAGGCCGGACTCGCCCGTCTCGCGCGCGCGGAGAACCTGGACGGCGCGCTGGCCGTGCGCGCCGCGAGTGCCCGGCTGCTCGGCGAACGGCCCGTGGTGCTGCTGGACGACGTGATGACGAGCGGGGCGACGCTCGCGGAGGCGGCCCGGGCGCTGCGTGCCGCCGGCAACGCCCCGGTGGGCGCCGCCGTGCTCGCCGCGACCCGGTTGGCCGGGCGCCTGAGCTGAGCGTTTGCGAAGAGTTCACCCGCTTGGAGGACGGAGGCCGCTCGGGTCTACCGTATGGCCGCTTCCGGGATTACGTTTCCCCTTACGAGGCATGGAGGGCCTGCGCGGCGGCGGCGGACCGCCTTACCCGAATGGTTTCCGCCTTAAACGAGAGGCATCTATCCCCACATTTCACTCCATATACGCACTGTTCGGGCGTATGGTCGGACAACCCTGACGGAACAAGCGAGAGGGATGCACCCGTGGAGATCGTCGTGAAGGGTCGCAAGGCTGAGGTGAGCGACAGGTTCCGCAAGCACGTGGTGGACAAGCTCAGCCGGATCGAGCGGTACGACCACAAGATCATCAGCCTCGACGTGGAGCTCTCGAAGGAACGCAACCCCCGCCAGACCGAACGCAAGGACCGCGTCGAGCTGACGATGCGCACCCGCGGACCGGTGATCCGCGCCGAGGCCTGCGCGCAGGACGCGTACTCGGCCCTCGACCTGGCCGTCGGCAAGCTCGAGGCGCGGATGCGCCGGGCGGCCGACCGGCGCCGGGTGCACCACGGCCGGCGCAGCCCGGTGTCGGTGGCCGCCGCCACCTCGGCGCTCGCCGAGCCGGAGGCCGCGGACTACCCGGCCGAGCCGGAGGACACCGCCGTCAACGGCAGCAGGCAGGACGCCGCGCGGCACAAGATCTGCAACATCGAGGTCGAGGGCGACGGCCCGCTCGTGGTGCGCGAGAAGACCCACGCGGCCAAGCCGATGGCCCTGGACCAGGCGCTCTACGAGATGGAGCTGGTCGGCCACGACTTCTACCTCTTCGTCGACTCCGAGACCAAGCTGCCGTCCGTCGTCTACCGCCGTCGCGGCTACGACTACGGGGTGATCCGGCTGGACGAGGCCGCGCACGTTGACGCGGCGCACTACGACGGACGGGCCGCCGCCTGAGGGTTCGTCACCTCCGTTCCCCCCGCGGCCCGGTGCTTCGTGCATCTGTGCAAATGCACGTCGCATGGAGGACTATTATCAGGAGTCATCGACCCCAGACGATGATGGTCCGACTACCTACGGTGCCCGGTCGATCTCGGCCGGGCACACCGCGGGCAGCGGCAGGCGGAGCCGTCCGGGCTCCGCGGGAGAGGACGAAGGGGCTAGGACGATGGCCGATACTCGGACAGGGGCCGCGCAGCGCGGCGAGCCGATCAGAGTCCTGCTCGTCGACGACCACGCCCTGATGCGGCTGAGCCTGCGCACGGTGCTGGAGACCGAGCCGGACATCGAGGTGGTCGGCGAGGCCGGGGACGGCAACGAGGCGCTGGCCAAGGCCGCCGAGCTGCTGCCGGACCTGGTGCTGCTCGATGTGAAGATGCCCGCGCGCGGCGGGATCGGCGGCGGCATCGAGGCGGCCGCCGCGATCAAGGACATCGCACCGAGCGCCCGCGTCGTCATGCTCACCATGAGCGAGGACGAGGAAGACCTCTACGAGGCGATCAAGGCGGGTGCCAGCGGCTACCTGCTCAAGGACGTTCTGCCGCACGAGATCGCCGACTCGATCCGCTCCGTGGTCGGCGGCCAGTCGCTGATCTCCCCGCCGATGGCCGCGAAGCTGCTGACCGAGTTCGCCACCATGGTGCGGCACGGCGAGGACCGCAAGAACCCGGGCCCGCCCGCGCCGCGGCTGACCGACCGCGAGCTCGAGGTGCTCAAGCTCATCGCGACCGGCGCGAACAACAGCAAGATCGCAAAGACCCTGTTCATCAGCGAGAACACGGTCAAGAACCACGTGCGCAACATCCTGGAGAAGCTGCAGTTGCACTCCCGGATGGAAGCCGTGATGTACGCGGTGCGAGAGAAGATCTTGGACCTCCCCTAGTCTCGATCCATGACGGGGATTCAGGTCGGTGCGCTGCGCCGCTCGGACCGGCTGCTTCTCGGTGGAGCCCTGCTGCTCAGCGCCGTCGCCGCGCTCGGCAGGAATGTCGGCACGGTGGCGCCCTTCCTGATCTCCGCGGCCGCCCTCGCTCTGCTCGCCGGGCTGGTCGGCCGCAGCGTCGACCAGCTCGCGGACCGGCTCGGCCCGGGCGCGGTCGGCGTGCTGCAGGCCGGGCTCGGCAACCTGCCCGAGCTGTTCGTCTGCACCTTCGCGCTGCGCCACGGGTTGACGGTCGTGGTCAGCTCGGCGCTGATCGGCTCCATCCTCGGCAACCTGCTGCTCGTGCTCGGACTCGCCTTCGTGGTCGGCGGGTGGCGGCACGGAATGCTGCGTTTCTCCGAGCTGCGCGCACGGATGATCATGTCGCTGTTGCTGCTGTCGGTGGCCGCGATGTTCGTGCCCTCGCTCGCGCACTATGTGGGCGCCGCGGCGAGCGGCCACGAGGTGGCGCTCTCCCGGATCGCGGCAGTCGTCCTGCTCGCGGTCTTCGCGCTCTCGGTGCCGATGTCGCTGCGCCGCGAGGAGGAGCCCGCCGACTCCGAGGTGGAAGTCGCGGAGCCGGACTGGCCGCTGCGGCTCGCGCTGGGAGTCCTGGTCGTCAGCGCGCTGCTCGCCGCGTACGTCTCGGACCTCTTCGTCGACGCGCTGCAGCCCGCGATGACCGCGTTGCACATCAACCAGGTGTTCGCCGGCCTGGTCATCGTCGCGATCGCGGGCAACGCCGTGGAGAACGCGGTCGGCGTCAAACTCGCCTGGCGGCAGCGCCCCGACCACGCGCTCGCCGTCATCCTGAACAGCCCGCTGCAGATCGCCGTCGTACTCGCCCCGGCGCTCGTGCTGCTCTCCCCGCTGATCGGCGGCCCCGCGTTCACGCTCGTTTTCAGCCCGATGCTGATGGCCTCCGTCGGCATCGCGGTCGGCTCGGTGGCCTTCCTGGTCTCGGACGGAGCCTCCGACTGGCTGGAGGGCGCCACGATGATCGGGCTCTACATCCTCATCGCCGCCGCCTTCTGGTGGGGCTGACCGCGCCGGGCAATCGTATTGGCGGCCCAGGGTGCCGATACGGCATCATTGACCTCGCACGACTTCATTCCCGGGTCGTCTAGTGGCAGGACATCAGATTTTGGTTCTGAGTACGGAGGTTCGACCCCTCCCCCGGGAGCCGCAAGTGGGCAGGCACGGAGGTTCGACCGCTCCGCTCTCCCGGGAGCCGTAGGTCGGGAGAGTACGGAGGTTCGACCGCTCCGCTCTCCCGGGAGCAGCACGATCAGCTTCTGGTCACCCGCAGCAGGTAGGCTCGGCGGTGGTCCCCCTCGCCGAGAAGTAGGTAGGCAACCGTGTCGCCTGAGCTACGCCCTGCTGCCGTTTTCGTCCTCGCCGCCGGCCAAGGCACCCGGATGAAGTCGGACACTCCGAAGGTGCTTCACACCCTGTGCGGCCGTCCGCTCGTCGGCCATGTGGTGGCGAACGCGCTCGGCCTCGAACCGCGGCGGCTGGCCGTGGTCGTCGGGCACGGGCGCGAGCAGGTCGCCGCGTACCTGGCGAGCGTGGATCCGGAGATCCGCGCCGTGGTCCAGGAGGAGCAGCACGGCACCGGGCACGCCACGCGCGTGGCCATGGAGGCGCTGACCGAGACCGACGGCGAGATCGAGGGCACCGTCCTCGTCCTGTTCGGCGACACCCCGCTGCTGAGCACCGAGACCATGAGCGCCGTGCTCGCCGAACACCAGCGGGCCGACCGCGCGGTCACCGTGCTCACGGCCATCCCGGACGATCCCACCGGCTACGGCCGCGTCATCCGGGACGGCGAGTCCGTCGTCGGCATCGTGGAGCAGAAGGACGCGACGCCCGAGCAGGTCGCGATCACCGAGGTCAACTCCGGTGTCTTCGCGTTCGACGCCAAGGTGCTGCGGGACGCGCTCGGACGGCTCAACCGGAACAACAAGCAGGGCGAGGAGTATCTCACCGACGTGCTCGGCATCGCGGCGGCGGACGGGCTCTCGGTCGGCGCGCACGTGGTCGAGGACTGGCACGAGACCCTCGGTATCAACGACCGGGTCCAGCTCGCCGACATGCGACGGCTGTTCAACCGGCGGCTGACGGAGCGTTGGATGCGCGAGGGCGTGTCCATCATCGACCCGGCGACGACGCTCATCGACGTGCAGGCCACGCTCGGCCGGGACGCGATCGTGTACCCGAACACCCAGCTCTACGGCGGCACGGTGCTCGCCCCCGGCGCCGAGGTCGGCCCGAACTGCACCCTCACCGACACGTTCGTGGGCGAGGGCGCCAGGGTCACCAATGCCACCACCGAGGGGGCCGAGATCGGCCCGGAGGCGACCGTCGGCCCGTACACCTACCTGCGTCCCGGCACGAAGCTGGCGCGCGGGGCCAAGGCGGGCGGCTTCGTGGAGATGAAGAACGCGGAGATCGGCGAGGGCTCGAAGGTGCCGCACCTGTCCTACGTCGGCGACGCGACCATCGGCGAGGGCTGCAACATCGGCGCGGGCACCATCACCGCCAACTACGACGGCGTGGCCAAGCACCGCACCGAGATCGGCGACCACGTGTTCGTCGGCTCGGACACCGTGCTGATCGCCCCGGCCAAGCTCGGGGACGGCGCGTTCGTGGCCGCCGGCTCGGCCGTCAGTAGCCCGGTCGGCCCCGGCGAACTGGCCGTGGCCCGCGGCCGGCAGCGCAACATCGCGGGCTACATCGAGCGCAAGCGCCCGGACAGCAAGGCGGCCAGGGCGGCCGCGCGGGCGAAGGCGGAAAACGCCACGGACAAGTCATGATGCGATGAACTGCACACCTCCGTATGGTGTCCGACGGGGGTCGCGACGTCGTGACTTCTGCGACAATAGGAGGGGGCAGAACCCGCCGTCTCGCGATGAACGGGATCACGCCCGATGCTTCCCCCGTTTTTGCCGCAGGATCGGGCAAAGGCTCGTCAACTCCCCAAGGAGCTAGTCGCGTGACCGGGATCGAGACCACCGGCCAGAAGAAACTCATGTTGTTCTCCGGCCGGGCGCATCCGGAACTGGCCGAGGCGGTGGCGAGCGAATTGGGCGTGGAGCTGGCCCCGACCCAGGCCAGGGACTTCGCCAACGGCGAGATCTACGTGCGTTTCGAGGAGTCGGTACGGGGCAGCCACGCCTTCGTGCTGCAGAGCCACACCTCGCCGATCAACCAGTGGATCATGGAGCAGCTGATCATGGTGGACGCGCTCAAGCGCGCGTCCGCGAAGAACATCACCGTGATCATGCCCTTCTACGGCTACGCGCGGCAGGACAAGAAGCACCGCGGCCGCGAGCCGATCTCCGCCCGGCTGATGGCCGACCTGTTCAAGCAGGCGGGCGCCGACCGGCTGATGGCCATCGATCTGCACACCGATCAGATCCAGGGCTACTTCGACGGCCCGGTGGACCACCTGTGGGCGATGCCGCTGCTGATCGACTACATCCGGGAGAACATCGACCAGGAGCGGCTGACCATCGTCTCCCCGGACGCCGGACGGGTGAAGGTCGCCGACAAGTGGTGCGACAAGCTCAGCGCCCCGCTCGCCATCGTGCACAAGCGGCGTGACACGAATATGGCGAACCGGGTCTCGGTGCACGAGATCGTCGGCGACATCAAGGGTCGGGTCTGCGTTCTGGTGGACGACATGATCGACACCGCGGGCACGATCTGCGCAGCCTCGGAGGCGCTGTTCGAGCACGGCGCCGCCGAGGTGGTCATAGTCGCGACGCACGCGGTCTTCTCCGGCCCGGCCGTCGACCGGCTGAAGAACTCGCGGGTCAGCAAGGTCATCGTCACCGACACGCTGCCGCTGCCCGACGACCGCCGCTTCGACAAGCTCGCGGTGCTCTCCATCGCCCCGATCATCGCCAAGGCCATCTCGGAGGTCTTCGAGGACGGCTCGGTGACCTCCATGTTCGAAGGCGCCGACGACTAGCACGCGCGCGGTCCGCAGCACCCCTCGCCGACCGGTAGAATTCGCTCTATTGCCCGGCGAGGGAGTGGCCGCGGATCCAGGCAGCACGAGGATCCGGGCGGGCTCCGTGATCGACGTGCTGATCGCGCTCCGGGCCGTTGCGCGGCCCCTTCTTTCGGGCGCCCGCCTCGGCCGGGGGTCGATTCGCCAGATCGTCCAGGCTGAAACCGACCCCGAAAACGGAGGCAACACCATGGCTGAGATCAAGATCGCGGCCGAGCCGCGCGAGAACTTCGGCAAGGGCGCGGCGCGTCAGCTGCGCCGCGAGGGCAAGATCCCCGCCGTGCTCTACGGGCACAAGCAGGAGCCGGTGCACCTGTCGCTGCCGGAGCACGAGCTGTTCCTCGCGCTCAAGAACTCGAACGTGCTGCTGAACCTGGACATCGTCGGCTCCAAGAGCGAGCTGGCCATCCCGAAGGCCGTGTCCAAGGACCCGGTCAAGCGCACCCTCGAGCACATCGACCTGCTGCTCGTCCGCCTCGGCGAGAAGGTCACCGTGGACGTGCCGATCGTCACCACCGGCGAGATCGCGTCCGGCGGCCTGCTCGAGCTCGTGCTGACCAGCCTGTCGGTCGAGACCGAGGCCACCCACATCCCGAGCTCCATCGAGGTCTCCGTCGCGGGCCTGGCCGAGGGCACCCAGATCACCGCCGCCGAGGTCGCCCTGCCCGAGGGCACCACCCTGGTGACCGACGGCGAGGCCGTCGTGGTGCACGTGCTGACCCCGGCCGCCACGATGGTCGAGGACGAGTCCGCCGAGGGCGCTGGCGGAGAGTCCGAGGGCTCCGCCGAGTAGCACCGCGCGGACGAGGAGCTGAGGGCAGTCCTTCATGGCTGAACCCTGGTTGGTGGTCGGGCTCGGTAACCCCGGGCCCGGCTACGCCGCCACCCGGCACAACGCCGGTTTCATGGTCGCGGACCTGCTCGCCGAGCGGATGGGCGGCAGGTTCAAGGCGCATAAGGCGGGCGCGGAGGTTCTCGAGGGCCGCGTCGCCGGCCTGCGCGTCGTGCTCGCCAAGCCCAGGTCCTTCATGAACCTCTCGGGCGGCCCGACCGTCGCCGCGCAGAACTTCTACAAGGTCCCGCTCGAGCAGATCATCGTCGTGCACGACGAGCTCGACATCGACTACGGCCTGCTGCGCCTCAAGCGCGGCGGCGGCGACGGCGGCCACAACGGCCTGAAGTCGATCTCGAAGTCCCTCGGCACCAAGGAGTACCTCCGGGTGCGCTTCGGCATCGGCCGACCGCCGGGCCGCCAGGACCCGGCGGACTTCGTGCTCAAGCCCTTCTCCTCGACGGAGGCGAAGGAGCTCTCGCTCAACGTGGACCGCGCGGCGGATGCCGTGGAGGCTCTGCTCACCGGCGGCCTGGAGACGGCGCAGAACAGGTACCACGCCGGGGTCTGACGTACCGCGTCCCCTGGTGGTGAGAGACTTGGCTGCGTGAGCTACGACTACGACGCACCGAAATCGGCTGCACTGTTCGACCGCGCGCAGGCGGTCACGCCCGGCGGGGTGAACTCGCCGGTACGCGCGTTCCGGGGGGTCGGCGGGACGCCGCGGTTCATGGTTTCGGGGCGAGGGGCCTACCTGGCCGACGCGGACGGGCGGGAGTACGTGGACCTCGTCTGCTCCTGGGGGCCGATGATCCTGGGGCACGCGCATCCCGCCGTCCTGGAGGCGGCCGGGGCGGCGCTCGCTCGGGGTACGTCGTTCGGGACACCGAGCGAGGGGGAGGTGACGCTGGCCGAGGAGATCGCGGCGCGGATCGCGCCGGTCGATCAGGTGCGGCTGGTGTCGTCCGGAACCGAGGCGACGATGTCGGCGATCCGGCTCGCGCGCGGTTTCACCGGGCGCGCGAAGGTGGTCAAGTTCGCGGGCTGCTACCACGGGCACGTGGATGCGCTGCTGGCGGCGGCGGGGTCGGGGGTCGCGACGCTCGCGCTTCCGGACACCCCGGGGGTGACGGGGACCCAGACGGGCGACACGATCGTGCTGCCGTACAACGATGTCGAAGCCGTGCGCGCCGCGTTCGCGGAGTACGGGGACTCGATTGCCTGCCTCATCACCGAGGCGGCCGCGGGGAACATGGGCGTCGTCCCGCCGCTGCCGGGGTTCAACGCCGCCGTGCGTGAGTTGTGCCACGCCAACGGGGCTCTCTACATCTCCGACGAGGTGATGACCGGATTCCGCTCCTCGCGCGAGGGATGGTTCGGCATCGACGGCGTGGTGCCCGACCTGATGACCTTCGGCAAGGTGATGGGCGGCGGCTTCCCGGCCGCGGCGTTCGGCGGTCGCGCGGACGTGATGGCGCAGCTCGCGCCGATCGGGCCGGTCTACCAGGCGGGCACGCTCTCCGGGAACCCGGTCGCCACGGCCGCCGGGCTGGCCACGCTGAGGAACTGCACCCCCGAGGTCTACACGCACCTCGACTCGACGGCGAAGACCGTGGCCCAGCTGGCGTCCGACGCGCTGGCCGAGGCGGGCGTGGCGCACCGCGTGCAGTTCGCCGGGACGATGTTCTCCGTCTTCTTCACCGACGCCGAGGTCAAGGACTACGCGGCGGCCAAGACGCAGGACACGCAGAAGTTCAAGGCCTTCTTCCACAGCATGCTGGCCAACGGCGTCTACCTGCCGCCGAGCGCCTTCGAGGCCTGGTTCGTCTCCGCCGCGCACGACGAGGCCGCCGTCGCCCGGATCGCCGACGCCCTGCCGATCGCCGCCCGGGCCGCCGCCAGCGCCTGAGCCGCGGCCCCGTCCCGTCAGTCCGTTGTCCCGTCCCGCCGTCCCCTCGCCCCTTTCACGAGAAGGAACCCGCATGACGCAGCAGATCGACCCCGGGATCAAGACCGTCGTCCACCTGATGCGGCACGGCGAGGTGTTCAACCCGGAGGGCATCCTGTACGGCCGGCTGCCCGACTTCCACCTGTCCGAGCTCGGCCGGAAGATGGCCGAGCGCGGCGCCGAGTACTTCGCCGAGCGCGACGTCGTGCACGTGGTCGCCTCGCCGCTGGACCGGGCGCAGGAGACCGCCACGCCGATCGCCGCCCGCCGCGATGTGGAGCTCGCCACCGACGGCCGGCTGATCGAGGCGGCGAACTTCTTCGAGGGCAAGCGGTTCAGCGTCGGCGACGGCGTGCTCCGGCGCCCGCAGGTCTGGCCCAAGCTGTACAACCCCTTCCGGCCGTCCTGGGGCGAGCCGTACAAGACCCAGGTCGCGCGGGTTCGGGCGGCGCTGGAGGCGGCCCGGGACAAGGCGCTGGGCCACGAGGCCGTGTGCGTCAGCCACCAGCTGCCGATCTGGGTCAGCCGGCTGGCCGCCGAGCACCGCCCGCTGTGGCACGACCCGCGCAAGCGCGAGTGCTCGCTCGCCTCGGTCACCTCCTTCGTCTACGTCGGCACGCAGCTCGTCGGCCTCGAGTACCACGAGCCGGCCAAGGACCTGCTGCCGTCGAAGACCACGAAGAAGTTCGTCGCCGGAGCCTGACGACCCATCACAGCGGGGGGATGGAACGGGAAGCTCAAAGCCGGTCTGGGTGGCGGCCGTGGCGGCGGTGCCCGCCGCGTCGCTCGCGGGGTGCTCCGGTGGCTCGTCGACGAATGTCGGCATGGTGGGCGCGGGCAGTACGCAGGTCGCCCTCGGGATCACCCAGATCTCGGTGGCGGATCGGCAGGCGATGCCCGCGCTGTCCGGCAGCACGCTCCAGGGCGCGTCGTACACGGCCGCCCACAAGGGCCACGTGACCGTGGTCAATATGTGGGGCGCGTGGTGCTCGAACTGCCGTGTGGAGGCAGCGTCGCTCGCGGAGACGTACGACGAGTACCGCGCGAAGGGCGTGCAGTTCCTCGGCATCGATACGCAGGACGACAACGCGGCGGCTCTCGCCTACGTGTCGCAGTTTTCCGTGCACTACCCGTCGCTGCAGGATCCGGACGAGACGCTCTCGCTCGCGATCGGCGGGATCGTGCCGGTGGACGACGTGCCCTCCACGCTGATCGTGGACAGCAGCGGCAGGGTCGCGGTGCGTGCGCTCGGATCGATCACCGAGCCCGAGTTGACGGCGGAACTCGGCTACGTGCGGTCGGGCGGCTGACCGACGATCCGTCAGACGCCCGGAACATCACGCTGCGATCACGGCCAGCTGAGCGTTCCTGAGAACTGCTGACCCGACGGCTTCGCCAGAAATCGGGCATGCGAAACTCTTCGCATGGTCGCACCGAAACTCGCCCGCCGCCGCGCGCTCGCCGTCGCGGCCGCGGGCCTCGCCGCGGCCGCGGTCCTCGCGGGCTGCGGCAGCGGTTCCGGCAGCTCGAACGGGGCGCAGACCGGCTACGTCAGCGTGACTACCGGGATCTCGCAGGTCTCCGCGGCTGACCGGCAGGCGATGCCGGCGCTGACCGGGACCACGCTGCAGGGCAAGTCGATGTCCGTGTCGTACACCGGGCATGTGACGGTGGTCAACGTCTGGGGCTCGTGGTGCACGCCGTGCCGGGAGGAGGCGCCGGACTTCTCCGAGGCCGCGCAGAAGTACGCGGCCAAGAGCGTCCAGTTCGTCGGCATCAACACGCGGGACGACAACGCCGCGGCGCTCGCCTACGACTCGCAGTTCGGCATCAAGTACCCCTCGCTGCAGGACCCGGACGAGACGCTGGTGCTCGCGCTCAAGCAGATCATCCCGGCGACCAGCGTGCCGTCCACGGTGATCGTGGACAGCAGCGGCAAGGTGGCGGTGCGCGCGCTCGGCGGTATCACCGAGCCGGAACTGCTCAAGGAGATCGACTACACCATCACCGGGAGCTGACCGTGTCGATCGGGTCCCTGATGGACAGCGGGTCGCTGCTGCTCGCGGTCCCCGTGGCCGTGGCGGCGGGCGCGATCTCCTTCGCCTCGCCCTGCGTGCTGCCGCTGGTACCCGGCTACCTGTCGTACGTCACCGGCATGTCCGCGGTGGACGCGCAGGATCGGGCCCGCTCGACGGGGTCGGCGGCCGCGACGGCGGACGAGGGCGACGCGGCCGCGGTCCGCCGCCCGCGGTTCGGGGCCAGGCACCGCACGCTGCTCGGCGCACTGCTGTTCGTGCTCGGATTCTCCACGGTCTTCGTCACCGCCGGATACGCCTTCGGGTCCTTCGGCGAGACGCTGATCGAGCACCAGCGCGGGCTCGACATCACGTTCGGGCTGCTGATGATCCTGATGGGCGTGTTCTTCGCCGGGCTGGTCCCGGACCGGTGGAGCGGCTGGATGCAGCGGGACGTGCGGGTGCACTACCGCCCGGCGATGGGCCTGATCGGCGCGCCGCTGCTCGGCCTGGTCTTCGGGCTCGGCTGGACGCCCTGCCTCGGCCCGACCCTGACGGCGGTTCAGTCGCTCGCGTTCACCCAGGGCACGGCCGGCCGCGGCGCCCTGCTGGCCGCGTTCTACTGCCTGGGCCTCGGCCTGCCGTTCCTGATCGCGGCGGTGGCCTTCGGCTGGGCGATGCGCGCGATCAGCTGGATCAAGAACCACTACGCGCTGGTGACCAGGCTCGGCGGGGCGATGATCGGCCTGGTCGGGCTGGCCCTGGTGTCCGGCCTGTGGGAGCACCTGATCACGCAGATGCAGACGTGGGTTTCCGGAACGACACTGCCCCTTTAGGCGAAGGCGCGGACGACGTACACAACGAAGGATTTGTCCAGGTGAGTGAGCAGACAGCGCAGGAGACGGTCGGTACGGCCCCGTCCGACGACGCGGTCCCGCCCGAGCCCGCGGAGCAGCAGCGCCTGACCGAGGACGCGGTCGAGGCGGCGGCGACCGAGCGTGCCGAGAAGCTGTCCACCGCGCCGAAGGCGGACGACGGGATAGCGGTCCCGTCACTCGGCGTCCTCGGCATGCTGCGCTGGACCTGGCGGCAGCTGACCTCGATGCGCATCGCGCTGGTGCTGCTGTTCCTGCTCTCGCTCGCCGCGATCCCCGGCTCGATCCTGCCGCAGCGCTCGATCGACCCGACGAAGGTGCTCACCTTCTACCAGACGCACAAGACCTGGGCGCCGATCCTGGACAGGCTCCAGCTGTTCGACGTCTTCGAGTCGGTCTGGTTCGGCGCGATCTACTGCCTGCTGTTCGTCTCGCTGATCGGCTGCATCGTGCCGCGCTCCTGGGCGCACTTCAAGGCGATGCGCGCGAACCCCCCGGCCGCGCCGCGCAACCTCAAGCGGCTGCCGGTGCACGCCTCGTTCAGCACGACCGCGGACGCCGACGAGGTGCTCGAGCTCGCGGCCCAGCGGCTCAGGCGCCGCCGGTTCAAAACCGTGCGCGGCAAGGACAGGTCCGGCGGCTGGGTCTCCTCGGAGAAGGGCTTCATGCGGGAGACCGGGAACCTGCTGTTCCACCTCTCGCTGATCGGCATCCTGGTCGGCGTCGCGCTCGGCCACTTCTTCGGCTTCAAGGGCGCCGTCCTGGTCACCGAGGGCAGCGGCTTCGCGGACACGGTCACCAGCTACGACAGCCTCACGCTCGGCCCGGGGGTGGGCGCGCAGGACCTGCCGAACTTCAGCTTCGTGCTGAACAAGTTCTCCGCCACCTACCAGACCAGCGGCGACCAGTTCGCCCAGCCGCGCACCTTCGACGCGTACGTGAACTTCAAGTCCTCGCCGCAGGCGAAGGCCAAGAAGGTGGACGTGCAGGTCAACGTGCCGCTCACCGTCAACGGGACGAACGTGTTCCTGGAGGGCCACGGCTACTCGCCGGTCGTCGAGGTCAAGGACGGTCAGGGCCACGTGCTGTTCAACGGTCCGCAGATCTTCCTCGAGCAGGACGAGTACTTCGACTCCTCCGGCGCGATCAAGGCCCCGTCCTCCATCAAGGGCGGCACCGACCTCGGCTTCCAGGGCTGGTTCCTGCCGGACGCCGTCATCCAGTCGGGTGCGATGCCCGCCTCGATCTTCCCGGCGGCGTACAACCCGATGCTCATCCTCTCCGCGTACTCCGGCGACCTGAACGTGAACGGCGGCGCGGACCAGAGCGTCTACAGCCTGGACACCACCGACATGAAGCAGTTGAACGTGAAGGCCAAGGGGGCCGGCGCCGCCGCGGGCAACGCGCTCGAACTGAAGGCCGGTCAGACCGCGACGCTGCCGAACAACCAGGGCTCGATCACGTTCGTCGGCGTGCGGCAGTGGGCCCAGTTCAACATCGCCTACGACCCGGGACAGCAGGTCGTGCTGCCCGCCGCGATCCTGGCCGTGCTCGGCCTGATCGGCTCGCTCGGCCTGCGCCGCCGCCGGATCTGGGTGCGCGTGAGCGAGCAGGCGGACGGCACCCGCCTGGTCGAGGTCGCGGGCCTGGCCCGCACCGAGGGCGCCACGCCCACCGCCGAAGTCACCCAAACCGCGCAAGCCCTCGCCGCGGCCGCGCGGCAGCCCGTTTCCGATGGAGCCTCCGCGTGAGCATCAACCAGAATTTCGCGCACTACAGCAACCTGTTCATCGCCCTCGCGCTGGTCGCGTACGCCGCGGCGTTCTTCGCGTACTGCGGCGAGTGGGCCTTCGGCACGAACTCGCGCTTCGGCAGGAGTGTCGCGGCGCTGGGCGCCGAGGACAAAGCCGAGGCCGCGGAGACGGCGAAGGTCGGCCGGCAGGCCGCGGCCCCGGCGGTCGAGGCGGTGAACGCGAGCGACGGCGGCAACGGCGTGACGGTGCTCACCCGCTCGGTCGCCGAGGAGGAGGAGCCGACCATCGCCGGCGGCAACCTGCGCGCCGAGATCCTCGGCCGCTTCGCCGTGATGGCCACGTTCATCGGCTTCGCGTTCCACGCCTCCGGGGTGCTCTGCCGCGGTCTCGCCGCGCACCGCGTGCCGTGGGCGAACATGTACGAGTTCTCCTGTGCCGCCTCGCTCGCGATGAGCTTCGCGTACCTGACGCTGGTCGTGCTGCGCAAGAAGGTGCGCTGGATGGGCCTGCCGGTCACCGGGATCGTGCTGCTGACCCTCGGCATCGCCTACACGCTGCTGTACACCGACGCCGAGGAACTCGTCCCGGCGCTGCACTCGTACTGGCTCTACATCCACGTCACCGCGGCCGTGATCAGCACCGGCGCCTTCGGCGTGGCGACCGTGGCCACGATCCTCTACCTGCTCAAGTCCGCCAACGAGGAGGGTTCGCTCCGGCGGTTGAACAACACCTTCGACCGGCTGCCCTCGTCCGTCGCGCTGGACCGCACCGCGTACCGGGTGATCGCGTTCATCTTCCCGCTGTGGACGTTCGCGATCATGGCCGGCGCGATCTGGGCGGAGAAGGCCTGGGGCCGCTACTGGGGCTGGGACCCGAAGGAGACCTGGTCCTTCATCGTGTGGGTGTTCTACGCCGCCTACCTGCACGCGCGGGCCACGCACGGTTGGAAGGGCAAGGCCGCCGCCTACATCGCGCTGATCGCGTTCGCCTGCGTGCTGTTCAACTACTTCGGTGTTAACACCTTGCTCACGGGCAAGCACTCATACGCTGGACTGTAACAGCCGGGCGACAGATAACTGAACGGGCAACCAACAGTCCGGGGCGGTCGTCCTTCCTCTAGACAACTGTGTCTGGGAAGGGCGAGCGCCACCATGAGCTACGACGACGACCACTACGAACCGCAGCCTCCGCGCCGCGGTCACGGTGGCGGCCGTCCGGAGCAGGGCGGCGTCCCGTACTACCAGGACCCGTACCGGCCGCCGGCCTTCGACGAGCGCGCCGCCGACCCGTGGAGCCCGGGAGCCCCCGCCCCCGGCCCGATGCGGACGGCCGCCGCCGGCAGCGCGCTGGCCGCCGAGCCCGAGCTGCCCGGGAACGTCAACGGCGATCTCGACCTCGACGAGCTGGATCCGAAGGGCCGAATAGCGCGGTCGAACGCGAAGCGTCGGGGCAAGGCCGCGCCCGGCCGCAAGAAGAAGGCGCTGAAGTACACCGCGTTCGGCACCGCCGGCCTGCTGGCCGTGGTCGCCGGCGTCGGCGCGTACGTCATCGCCCACCTCGACGGCAACATCAAGCACACGACCCTGCTGCCCACCGGCGTCACCCAGCAGGCCGAGATACCCGACAAGTTCGGCAACACGGCGATGAACGTCCTGCTCATAGGGACGGACGCGCGCGTCTCCGCGGCCGACTGCAAGCTCGGCGGCGACTGCTCGGCCAGCGGCAGCGGCAACTCCGACGTGCTGATGGTCATCCACCTCGCGGCGGACCGCACCAACTCGACGATCATGTCCATACCCCGGGACACCGAAACGACGATCCCGAGCTGCGGCGGCAACTCGTCGTACTACGGCATGATCAACTCCTCGCTGGCCTACGGCGCGTCCTGCACCGTCGCCACCGTGCACCAGCTGACCGGCCTGACCATCGACCATTACGTCGAGGTGGACTTCTCCGGGGTGGTCACGATGTCGAACGCGCTCGGCGGCGTGCCGGTCTGCGTGAGCAACAACATGTACGACAAGGACTCCGGCCTGCGGCTGAACGCCGGGACCACGGTCATCAAGGGGCAGCAGGCGCTCGAGTTCGTCCGGACGCGGCACGGCTTCTACGACGGCTCCGACCTCGGCCGCGAGAAGGCGCAGCACATCTTCCTTTCGAACATGATCAGGCAGCTGCGTTCACAGGCCTCGTTCACCGACATCGGCAACCTCTACACGATCGCCGACGCGGCCACGAAGTCCGTCCAGGTGGACGACGGCCTGGCGGGCGTGACGAACCTGATCAGCCTGTTCGACACGATGAACAAGGTGCCGACGAACCGGGTCACCTTCGTGACCATGCCCTGGGAGCTCGACCCGAACAACACCAACCGGGTGATTCCGAACTCCTCCGAAGCCGCGCAGATGTTCGCGAACATCAAGAACGACGTGCCCTACTCCTCGGCCTCCGCCAGCACCTCGTCGAGTTCGATGAAGAGCGAGTCGGACAGCGCGACGAGCGCGGCCGCCGCCGAGGCCGCCGCGTCCCCGGCCGCGGCGGACGCGACCTCCAGCGTGATCACCTCGCAGGTGCACGCGCAGGTCCTCAACGGCACCGGCGTCTCCGGTCGCGCCTCGACGGTCGCGCAGGGCCTGGTGTCCGGCGGCTTCAGCTCGTCGAACATCTCCACCGGCAACGCGAGCACGACCTCGAAGACGGTCGTCTACTACCCCTCGGACCGCGCGCAGTCGGCCGCGGCGGTGGCGGGCGCGCTGGGCATCCCGAGCTCGCAGGTCCAGGAGTCCTCGAACTACTCCGAGGTGACGGTCGTCATCGGCACCGACTGGGCCGGCGGCGCGACGTACTCCTCGGCGGGCTCGTCCTCGTCGGCGAGCCCGAGCACCTCGGCGAGCGCCGCGGCCTCCGCCCCCACTTCGTCCTCGCAGCTGAACGCGGCGACGACCGGGCAGTGCGTGCAGGTGGCGTCGGGCGACATCGTGAACTAGACGCCGGCGAACCAGATCGGCGGGCGTCGATAGCATCGGGGCTATGGCCGACTCACGCCCGCAGGTCCTGCTCAGTTTCGCCGCGTCGCTCGACGGTTGTCTGGACGACGCCTCGCCCAACCGACTGCTGCTCTCGAACGCCGCCGACTTCGACCGCGTGGACGCGACGCGCGCCGAATGCGACGCGATCCTCGTCGGTGCGGGCACGGTCCGCGCGGACAACCCGCGGCTGCTGGTGCGTTCGGCCGAACGCAGGGACGAGCGCGTCAGCCTCGGTCTCACGCCGAGTCCGCTGCGCGTCGTGCTCGGCGGCTCGCGCGGCATCGACCCGACCGCCGCGGTGCTGACCGAACCCGGCGCCGAGACCGTGGTGTACGAGGGCCGCCGCGCCCTGCCGGGCGTGCTCGCGGACCTCTCCGAGCGCGGCGTGCGCAGGCTGATGGTCGAGGGCGGCTCGGCGGTCCTGACGGAGTTTCTGGCGGCGGACCTGGTTGATGAGATCCAGCTGGCCTACGCGCCCTTCCTCATCGGCGACGCCGCCGCGCCGCGCGCCTTCGGGCTGCCGGGCGCGGCGAGCTTCCCGCAGTCCCCGCAGCGCCGGATGCTGCTGGCCGAATCCCGCTCGCTGGGTGACGTGCTCTATGCGCGGTACCTCGTTCGGCGGAGTGATTCCGACGAGGAGCTGCTGCGGCTGACGATCGAGCTCTCGCGTTCCTGCCCGCCGGTGCTCAACGCGTACGCGGTCGGCGCGATCATCGTCGCCGAGGACGGCACGATCCTGAGCACCGGCTACTCGCGCGAGCCGCTGTACGGACTCGGCGATCCGGCCAAGAACCACGCCGAGGAGGTCGCGATCGCGAAGCTCGACGCGGCCGATCCCCGGCTGCGCACCGCGACGCTCTACACCTCGCTCGAGCCCTGCTCGCCGCGCGCCTCACGCCCGCTGAGCTGCACGGATCACATCCTCGCGGCCGGGATCCCGCGGGTCGTGCTGGCCTACCGGGAGCCCGCGCTGCTCGCCGTGTGCGACGGCGCGGAGCGGCTGCGGACGGCCGGGGTCGAGGTGGTCGAGCTTCCGGAGTTCGCCCCGGCCGTGCGCGAGGTCAACCGCAAGGTGCTGGCTCAGGGCTGACCGGATCAAAAATACGACAAATCACCCGTTCGGCAGGGTTCGGACACGTCGCAGAGGGCTACTAACTACAGAAAGAGCGCGCCGATCTGTGGGGAGTCGCCAGTGTCCGCATTTCGTCGTTCCATGCCCCTGATAGCCGTGACCTCCGCACTCGCCGCCGTCGCGGTGACCGCGGCCCTGACGCCGCACGGCTTGGCGTCGTCGAACGATGCGATCGCCGCCGCGAGCCGGACCGCCGCGGAGGCCCGGCCTCTGCTGTCCGCTCAGATCTCCGCTGAAAAGGTCTCAGTCTCGGCGTTGGCCGCGGCCGCCTCCGAGGCTGCGGAGGCGAGGGCGGCCGCAGTGGCCGAAGCCGCCGCGTACCGGAACTCCGTGCCCGGCGAGACGGCCGCGCTGCGGGCCAGAGGCGTCCCCTGCGACGTGCACGCCGTGGCCTGCGTCTCGCTGTCGAGGCAGGAGGCCTGGCTGATGCACGACGGAAGGGTCGTGTACGGCCCGGTCCGCGTCGCGACCGGCCGCGCCGGCCTGCCGACCCCGACGGGCAACTTCCGCGTGTTCTACAAGGTCGTCGACGGCTGGTCCAACACGTACGACGCGCCCATGCCGTACAGCATCTACTTCTACGAGGGCGACGCGTTCCACGAGGACCCGGTGACCGTACGCTCGCACGGCTGCATACACCTGTCCTTGACGAACGCCGAGTACTTCTACCGTTTCCTGCACTACGGCGACCTGGTCGAGGTACGCGACTAGCCGGTACCCGATACTGGTTGGCATGGCCTACGACGATCTGCGGTCCTTCCTGAAAGCCCTCGAGAAGGAGGGCGAGTTGCGCCGCGTGCGCGCCGAGGTGGACCCGTACCTCGAGGTCGGGGAGATCACCGACCGCGTGCAGAAGAGCCGGGTGAACGGCGTCCCCGGCCCCGCGCTGCTGTTCGAGAACGTCAAGGGCTCCAAGCTGCCGCTGGCCATGAACGTCTTCGGCAGCGAGCGACGGCTGTGCATGGCGCTCGGCCTGGACAGCCTGGACGAGATCGGCGAGCGGATCGCCGGGCTGCTCAAGCCCGAACTGCCGCACGGCCTGTCCGGCTTCAAGGACGCGCTCGGCAAGGCCGCACAGCTGCGCACCGTGCCGCCGAAGCGGGTGAAGGACGCGCCGTGTCAGGAGGTCGTGCTCACCGGCGACGCCGTGGACCTGAACCTGCTTCCCGCGCTGCACACGTGGCCGCGGGACGGCGGCGCGTTCTTCAACCTGGGCCTGACGCACACGAAGCACCCCGAGACCGGCCAGCGCAACCTGGGCCTCTACCGGCTGCAGCGGCACGACGAACGCACCGTCGGCATGCACTGGCAGATCCACAAGGACTCGACGAACCACTACGCCGTCGCGCAACGCCGCGGCGAGCGGCTGCCGGTCGCGATCGCCTTCGGCTGCCCGCCGGTCGTCAGCTACGCGGCCACCGCGCCGCTGCCCGCCGACATCGACGAGTACCTGTTCGCCGGGTTCATCCAGCGTGAGCGGGTCGAGCTGGTGGACTGCAAGTCCGTGCCCCTGCAGGTCCCGGCGAACTGCGAGGTCGTCCTCGAGGGCTGGCTCGAACCGGGGGTCACCCGCCCCGAGGGCCCGTTCGGCGACCACACCGGCTTCTACACACCGGTCGAGCCCTTCCCCGCGCTGACCGTGGAGACGATGACGCTGCGCAGGGACGCGAGGTTCCAGTCCATCGTCGTCGGCCGCCCGCCGACCGAGGACGGCCCGCTCGGCAAGGCCACCGAGCGCTTCTTCCTGCCGCTGCTCAAGATGATCATCCCGGACATCGTGGACTACGACCTGCCGGAGACCGGCGGCTTCCACAACTGCGCGATCGTCTCCATCGACAAGCGCTTCCCCAAGCACGCGCAGAAGGTCATGCACGCGATCTGGGGCGCCGGCCTGATGTCGCTCACCAAACTCGTCGTGGTGGTGGACGCGGACTGCGACGTGCACGACTACGCCGAGGTCTCCTGGCGCGCGTTCGGCAATGTGGACTACGGGCGCGATCTAATGCTCACCGAGGGCGCCGTCGACCACCTGGACCACGCTTCGTACCAGCAGTTCTGGGGTGGCAAGGTGGGCATCGACGCGACCCGCAAGCTGCCCGAGGAGGGCTACACCCGCAACGGCGGCTGGCCGGAGATGATCGTCTCCGACCCGGCCACGGCGGCGAAGGTCGACCGACGTTGGAAGGAGTACGGCCTGTGACGACTTTGGAAGCCGCGGCGCCCATGCCCGCGCAGGGGCTCGGCGGCAAGGCGAAGGCCTTCAAGAACCTGGTCCTCCTGGAGCATTCGGTCTTCGCGCTGCCCTTCGCCTACATCGCGGCGCTCACGGCGATGTTCACGGTCTCGAAGTCGGTGCACTGGCTCCAGTTGCTGCTCGTGACGATAGCGATGGTCGGCGCACGCAGCTTCGCGATGGCCGTCAACCGCATCATCGACCGCGAATTCGACGCAAGGAACCCGCGCACCGCGAAGCGCGAGCTCGTCACCGGCGTGCTGTCCGTGAAGACGGCCTGGATCGGCGCCGTCATCGCGCTCGCCGTCTTCCTCGGCGCCGCGGCCGAGCTGAACTGGCTGGTCTTCTGGCTCGCCCCCGTCGCCGCCGTCCCGCTGGTCGTCTACCCCTACGGCAAGCGCTTCACGAACGTCCCGCACGCCCTGCTGGCGCTCGCCCAGGCCATCGGCCCCATCGGCGCCTGGATGGCCGTCACCGGCACGTGGAGCTGGGACGCCGTGGTGCTGGGCGTGGCGGTGGGCATCTGGATCGGCGGCTTCGACCTGATCTTCGCCCTGCAGGACATCGAGACCGACCGCGACCAGGGCCTCGGCTCCGTCCCCGCCCGCTGGGGCGTCGCCGTCGCCCTGAACGGCGCCCGCGCCTCGCACGCCGTCACCACCGCCCTGTTCGTCCTCTTCGGGCTCCTCACCCACGCCGGCGTCTTCTGGTGGCTCGGCATCGCCGTCGTCGCCGGCGCGTTCATCTACGAGCACTCACTGCTCAGCCCGAACAACCTCTCCCGCCTCAACCGCGCGTTCTTCACCGTGAACGGCTTCGTCGGCATCACACTGTTCTGCTTCGCCCTCGTCGACCTCCTCATCCGCGGCCTGGCCGGCTGAAACCGGCGTCCGCCCGGCGCCGAGTTGGCCCGGGCGTCTTTCGCCGTGCACCCTGGAGGCATGAGCAGCGAACAGCGCAGGCCTTGGGTGGTCGGGATCTCGGGGGCTTCGGGGACGCCGTACGCGGTGGCGGCGATCGGGGCGCTGCTGGACGGCGGGGAGGACGTCGACCTGGTGGTGAGCCGGGCGGCACGGCTGACGATTCTGGATGAGACGGGGATCTCGTTCCGGGACTCGCACTGGCGGGACGACTTGGCGGCGCTGCTGGGGTGGAAGGAGTCCGACTCGCGGCTGGACGCCGTGCGGTACTGGACGGCCGGGGACTTCGCGGCGGGGCCCTCGTCGGGGAGCTATCCGGTGCGGGGGATGCTGGTGGTTCCGGCCACGGCGGCGGCGGTGGCGGGGATCAGCATCGGGCTTTCGAAGGACCTGCTGCAGCGGGCCGCGTCGGTGAACCTGAAGGAGCGCCGGCCGCTGGTGCTGGTGGTGCGGGAGACGCCGCTCAGTTCGAGCACGCTGGAGCAGTTGCTGACGCTCAGTCGGGAGGGGGCGGTGATCCTGCCAGCCTCGCCGGGGTTCTACGCGGGCGGGCAGAGCGTGCAGCGGCTGGTGGACTTCGTGGCGGGGAAGGCGTTGGACGCGCTCGGGGTGTCGCACGCGCTGCTGCGGCGCTGGGACGGGAGGCTGGGGGAGCGACGGGAGTAACCGAGTGGGATCGTGCAGTCGTTTGCAGGTATTGTCCGGGCCTGGGAAGAGGGCAGTAACCTTTTCGGCGCGAGGGGGTGGGCCCCCGGGCACAAGGAAGGCGGAAGCACAGTGGATGCGGTCGACCGCACGCTGGTGGAGGCACTGCGTGCCAACGGTCGGGCCACGTACGCGGAGCTCGCGCGGCTGGTGGGGCTGTCCGGGCCGAGTGTGACCGACCGGATCAACCGGCTCGAGCAGGCCGGGGTGATCACCGGGTACCGGGCGGCGGTGGATCCGAGCACGCTCGGGCTCGGCGTTACCGCGCTGATCGGCGTGCTGCTGTCCGACGCGGCCGACCTGGACGACGTGGCGCGCCGGCTGAAGGACGTGCCGGAGATCGAGGACTGCTGGTTCGTCGCGGGCGAGGAGTCCTTCGTGCTCAAGGTGCGGGTGGGGGACCCGGTCGGGCTCGAGAAGATCATCGGCAAGCTGGGGCGGATCCGCGGGGTGGCGCGCACCAGGACGACGATCGCGCTGTCGACCAAGTGGGAGGCCCGGCAGATCCCGATCCCGGCGGAGGACTGATCCCGGGGTTCGGCGTACGCTGGTTCGGTCATCTCAACCGCGTAGCTGGAAAGAGGAGCGGGCCGTGGACGTCGGACTCAAGCGGGAACTCGAAGCCAAGGTGGTCGGGGGCGAGCGGCTGTCCCGCGAGGACGGCGTGGCCCTGTACGCCTGCGACGACCTGGCCTGGCTCGGCTCGCTGGCCCACCACGTGCGCACCCGGAAGAACGGCGACAAGGTCTTCTTCAACGTCAACCGGCACCTGAACATGACGAACGTGTGTTCAGCTTCCTGCGCCTACTGCTCTTTTCAGCGCAAGCCGGGGGAGAAGGACGCCTACACGATGCGCATCGAGGAGGCCGTGCGGCTGGCCAAGGCCATGGAGCCGGACGGCATCACCGAGCTGCACATCGTCAACGGGCTGCACCCGACGCTGCCGTGGCGGTACTACCCGAAGTCCATCAGCGAGCTGAAGGCCGTGCTGCCCGGAGTCTCGATCAAGGCGTTCACCGCCACCGAGATCCACTGGTTCGAGAAGATCTCCGGGCTGAGCGCGGACGAGATCCTGGACGAGCTGATCGACGCGGGGCTCGAGTCGCTCACCGGCGGCGGCGCGGAGATCTTCGACTGGGAGATCCGGCAGCAGATCGTGGACCACGCGACGCACTGGGAGGACTGGTCGCGCATCCACCGGCTCGCGCACAGCAAGGGGCTGCGTACGCCCTCGACGATGCTCTACGGGCACATCGAGGAGCCGCGGCATCGCGTCGACCACGTGCTGCGGCTGCGCGAACTGCAGGACGAGACCAACGGCTTCGCGGTCTTCATCCCGCTGCGCTTCCAGCACGACTTCCACGACTCGAAGGACGGCAAGCAGCGCAACCGGCTGATGAACCAGCCGATGGCCACCGGGGCCGAGGCGCTCAAGACCTTCGCCGTGTCCCGGCTGCTGCTGGACAACTTCGACCACGTGAAGTGCTTCTGGGTGATGCACGGTCTCGGGACCGCCGGGCTGTCGCTGAACTACGGCGTGGACGACCTGGACGGCTCGGTCGTCGAGTACAAGATCACGCACGACGCGGACGAGTTCGGCACGCCGAACAAGATGACCAGGGACAGCCTGCTCGACCTGATCAGGGAGGCCGGCTTCACGCCGGTCGAGCGCAACACGCGCTACGAGGTGGTGCGCGAGTTCCCGGGGCCGGACCTGGGGCGGCGGGAGGCGCCGCAGTCGATGGTCTTCGCCGAATAGCGTATGGCTATGCGTAGCCGCGGGGTCGCGCAGTGTTCCACGTGAAACAACATGCATGGCACGGCAGTTTTATGCGAGAATGATGCGCATGACGCTGCGATTCGAGGTTGACCCGGAGCTGTCCGAGCAGCTCCGGGCCGAGATTGTCGCCTGCTGGACTGATGTCTCCAACGCGGGCGGGGCGGTGGGCTTCGTGCCCCCGGTCTCCATGGACGATGTGCTGCCGAAGGCCGAGGCGCAGTTCGCCGGGGTCCTTTCCGGCCGCGACCGGCTGGTCGTGGCGCGCACCGTGGGCGGCGAGCAGCCCGGCCGCGTCGCCGCGCTCGCCTTCCTGGTGTCGAACGACTTCGCCTTCACCGCGCACTGGCAGACCGTCAAGCGGGTCATGGTGCACCCCGACTTCCAGGGCGACGGCTACGGCTTCAGGCTGATGGCCGAGTTGGCCGCCGTGGCGCGGCAGGCCGGGTCCGAGCAGCTGCACCTCGACGTGCGCGGCGGCGGTGGGACCGAGCTGTTCTACAAGAAGTGCGGCTACGCCGAATACGGCCGGATGCGACAGGGCATCAAACTGCCCGACCGGACGGCGGACTGCGGCGGCGCTACGCCGTACCGGGACCTCATCCTCATGTCCCTGGAGCTGTGAGGTACCGTGAATCCGTGAGTGCGAACAATGAGCCCGTGCAGCAGACCCCGCAGCGAATCCCGCACGCCACCCTGCGTTACACAACGCTGCGGCTCGGGCTCTTCCTCGTCGCCCTGGTGGTGATGTGGGGCATCGCGAAGCTGGCCGGCATGGACCTCGGCACCGACACGAACCGGCTGATCCTGCTGGCCATCGCGCTGCTGCTGTCCAGTTCGGTGTCCTTCTTCGCCCTCTCCAAGTACCGCGACGCCATGTCGGCCGGGCTCGTCGCGCGTTCGCAGCGGCTGAGCAAGAAGCTCGAGGACTCCGCGTCCTTCGAGGACGAGGAGCAGGACGCGTGACGCCCGGCGCGACCGGGCCGTTGCGCAAGCCGCGGGTAGGGCACATCCAGTTCCTGAACTGCATGCCGATCTACTGGGGCCTGGTGCATTCCGGCGCCCTGCTCGACATCGAGCTCGTCAAGGACAGCTCGGAGCGGCTCGGCGAGCGCCTGATCGCGGGAGACCTGGACATCGCGCCGATCCCGCTGGCCGCCCTCCTCAAGCACGGCGAGGACCTCGTCGTCCTGGATGGGCCCGCGGTCGGCTCCGACGGCCCGGTCATGTCCTGCAACCTGATCTCGCAGGTGCCCTTCGAGGACCTCGACGGGCAGCGCGTGGCCCTGGGCTCGACCTCGCGCACCACGGTGCAGCTCGCCCGGCTGATGCTGCGCGAGCGGTTCCACGTGACACCCGAGTACTTCACCTGCCCGCCGGATCTCAGCGCCATGATGCAGGAGGCGCCGGCCGCGGTGCTCATCGGCGACCCGGCGCTGCGCGCCGCGCTGCACGACGTGCCCCGGCACGGCCTGCACATGCTCGACCTCGGCGAGGCCTGGAAGGACTGGACCGGCCTGCCGATGGTCTTCGCGGTCTGGGCCGTGCGACGCGACTACCTCGCCGCGCACCCCGATCTCGTGCGCGAGGTGCACCAGGCCTTCCTGCGCTCCGTCGAGCTCGCGGTCAGCGAGGTGGACAAGGTGGCCGCACAGGTCGCCCGCTGGGAGGTGTTCGACGCCGTGGAGCTCGAGAAGTACTACACGAGCCTCGACTTCTCCTTCGGGCCGCGCCAACTGGCCGGCGCCCTGGAGTTCGCCCGCCAGATCAGCGGGCAGATCGACATCGATCCGAACGTGCGGATCGAAGTCCTCAGTGCCGATGCGTAGGGTGGATCCATGACCGAGGTGTTGGAGCGGGCCGCCGCGGGCGGCCGGATCAGCGAAGAGGAAGCACTCGAGCTCTACCGGCACGCGCCGCTGCACGATCTCGGCCAGGCCGCCGACGCCGCGCGCCGGGCGAAGCTGCCCTACCTCGCGGACACCGCGACGTACATCATCGAGCGCAACATCAACTACACCAACGTCTGTGTGACGGCGTGTAAGTTCTGTGCGTTCTACGTCGCGCCCAAGTCGCCGGACGGCTGGTCGCGCGACCTCGACGAGATCCTGCGCCGCTGCGGCGAGACAGTGGAACTCGGCGGCACCCAGGTGATGTTCCAGGGCGGCCACCACCCGGACTACGGCGTCGAGTACTACGAGCGGTCGTTCTCCGCGATCAAGGAGCAGTACCCGCAGCTGGTCATCCACTCGCTCGGCGCCTCCGAGATCCAGCACATGGCCAAGGTCTCCGGCGTCTCCATCGAGGAGGCGGTGGCCCGGATCAAGGCCGCGGGCCTCGACTCGCTCGCCGGCGCGGGCGCGGAGCTGCTGCCGGAGCGGCCGCGGACGGTGATCGCGCCGCTGAAGGAGAGCGGCGAGCGCTGGCTGGAGATCATGGAGACCGCGCACCGGCTCGGCCTGGAGTCGACCTCGACGATGCTGATGGGCACCGGCGAGACGAACACCGAGCGCATCCGGCACCTCGCGATGATCCGCGAGGTGCAGGACCGCACCGGCGGCTTCCGCGCGTTCATCCCGTACACCTACCAGCCGCTGAACAACCACCTCAAGGGCCGGACGCAGACCACGACGCTGGAGTACCTGCGGCTGATCGCGGTCGCGCGGCTGTTCCTGTACAACGTCAACCACATCCAGGGCTCGTGGCTGACCACCGGCAAGGAGGCGGGCCAGCTCAGCCTGCACTACGGCGCGGACGACCTCGGCTCGGTCATGCTGGAGGAGAACGTCGTCTCCTCGGCCGGCGCGCGGCACCGCTCGAATCGCAGCGAGCTGATCCACCTGATCCGCACGGCGGGCCGCGTCCCGGCGCAGCGCAGCACCACGTACGAACTGCTGGCGGTGCACGAGGATCCGGCCGAGGACCCGGTGGACGAGCGGGTGCGTTCGCACATCGCGTCCACCGCGCTGACCGTCGTCGACTAAAGTCGGGGTCATGCAGACCCTCCACAGCGCGCCGATAGTCCTGCCCGTCTCCGCGGATCCGATCGGCGACGGAGCGGTGCTCGTCGACGGCGATCGCGTCCTGGCCGTCGGGCCGCGGGCGGAACTGCTCGCGGCCAACCCGGAGGTCCGGGAGCGCGCCTGGTCCGGCGTCCTGACGCCGGGTCTGGTGAACGCGCACGCGCACCTGCAGTACACGGACTTCGAGGAGCTCAACTCGCTCGACCAGCCGTTCCACGTGTGGATCGGCCGGATGGTCGAGAAGCGCGCCACCTTCACCGACGCGATGTGGGGCGAATCGACCCGGCGCGGCCTGCACATGATGCTGCGCGCCGGAATCACCGCCGTGGCCGACATCGTCACCGACCCGGTCGGCGTACTGCCGCCGACCGCGCGCAGCGGCGTCGGCGGCGTCTCCTACATCGAGATCGTGTTCGAGGACGCACGCAGCTGGTCCGAATCGGGCCGCGCGCTGCTGCTGGAGCGCCTCGCGTCCGGGCCCGCGGGTCGCGCGCTCGGAGTCTCGCCGCACACGCCCTACACGGTCGCCGGCGCCGTATTCGCGGACTGCGTCGCGATCGCACGGGACAAGGGGCTGCGGCTGCACCCGCACGTCGCCGAATCGCCCGCCGAGTCGGAGTACGTGCTCACCGGGACCGGGCCGTTCGCCAAGAGCATGACGGAGTTCGGCAAGTCGATGGAGCTGATCCGCGACGGCGGCAGTGGCCTGAGTCCGGTGCAGTACCTCGACAAGCTCGGCGTCTTCGGGCCGGACGTGCACGCCGCGCACTGCGTGCACTGCGACCCGACCGACCGCGAGGTGCTGCGTGCGCGTGGCGTCTACGCGGCGCTGTGCGCGCGGTCGAACAAGATCCTGCAGTCCGGCCAGCCGCCGGTCGCCGACTACCTGCGGGAGAACTCGCCGTTCGGGATCGGGACCGACTCGCTCGCCTCGACCCCCTCGCTGGACCTGCTCGAAGAGGCCGCCGCGTTGCGTACGCTGGCGGTGAGCCAGGGATACGAGGCGGACGACCTGGACCGGCGGATCGTCGAGGCGGCCACCCTCGGCGGCGCAGGCGCGATGGGCCTCGCCGACGTCGGGCGCCTCGAGCCCGGCGCCCGCGCCGACCTCGCGGTCTTCTCGGTCCCCGAATCCGAGTCCGTCACCCCGGAATCCGCCTACGGCGCGCTGCTCGACGCGGCCGCCGCGGGCACGCACAAGTGCCTCGGCACCATCCTCGGCGGCACGATCGTGCACCGCGGCTAGAGGCGGCTAGCCCTCGGGGTAGAAAACGAACAGCGTGCACCCGGTCGTCGTCGCGGGTACGTGCCACGTTCCGGCCGGGGCGTGCAGGAAGGTTCCGGCCGGATAGTCGCGCGCGCCGTCGTTGAAGACGCCGGCGACCACGTAGACCCCCTGCGCGAGGATCTCGGGGTTCACGCCGTGGCGCGGTGCAGCGTCACGATGCCGCCGGTCAGGTCCCGCCAGGCGACCTTGGACCAACCCGAGGCCTGGATCAGGGTGGCGAGGCCGCGCTGGTCGGGCCACGCGCGGATGGACTCGGCGAGGTACACGTACGCGTCGGGGTTGCTCGCGACCTTGCTGGCGATCGCCGGGAGCGCGCGCATCAGGTACTCGAGGTACACGGTGCGGAACGCGGCGAACGTCGGGTGCGAGAACTCGCAGACCAGGAGGCGGCCGCCGGGCTTGGTGACGCGGTGCAGTTCGCGGAGGGCGGCGGTGGTGTCCTCGACGTTGCGCAGGCCGAAGGAGATCGTGACCGCGTCGAAGCTCGCGTCGCGGAAGGGGAGCCTGGTCGCGTCGCCGGCGACGAAGTCGAGGTGCGGGTTCCGGTCGTGGCCGACCTCGAGCATGCCGAGCGAGAAGTCGCAGGCCACCACGCTCGCGCCGGCCTGCTGGAAGGGGGCGGACGAGGTGCCGGTCCCGGCCGCGAGGTCGAGTACGCGCTCGCCGGGCCGGGCGTCCACCGCTTGCGCGACGGCGCGCCGCCACAGTCGGGCCTGGCCCAGCGACAGCAGGTCGTTTGTCAGGTCGTAGCGCTCGGCGACTCCGTCGAACATTTCCGCGACTTCGTGAGGCTTCTTGGCCAACGACGCTCTGCTCATAGACCTATCCTGGCACCTTCGGGTAGGCGTGTGGGTAAAGGGGCTCGATATGGTTGCGCGTCGGACGGCCACGGCGGCGCTGACCTGCCTGCTCATGCTCCTCGCGGCGTGCACGGGGGGCTCCGGCGGCGGTACGTCGGCGTCCGCGGGCCCGGATCAGAGGCCTGCGGGCACGGGCACCGGGGCGGCAACGGCCGCGGCCACGCCCGGCATCGACGTGGCCGCCGAGAACGCCAAGCCCGGCGACCGCTCCTGGGCCATCGACGAGAACGCGCTCGGCGCGCAGGACGCGATCGAGGGCTACACGAACCTCGCCTCGGTCGCGCCGGGGCAGTCCTTCAAGCTCTACGTCTCGACCACGGCTGCCTCATTCACCGCGACGGCTTACCGGATCGGTTACTACGGCGGCGCGGACGGCACGAAGGTATGGCAATCCGCGGAGACGAAAGGCGTCCATCAGACGGCGCAATCCACGAATGCGTCCACTCGGACGGTCGAATGCAATTGGCAGCCCTCGGTGACCGTCGATACCACCGGATGGGTGCCCGGCGAATATCTGATCAAGCTCGTCTCCTCGGCCGGCAAGCAGCGCTACGTGCCGCTGGTCGTGCACTCGACCTCCACTGCCGGCAAGGTCGTGCTGGTCGCCGGGATCACGACGTGGCAGGCCTACAACACCTGGGGCGGCTATTCGCTCTATCAGGGGGCGGACGGCGCGTACGGCGATCGGGCGTACGCGGTGTCATTCGATCGGCCCTATATCGATCCGGACGAGCCGGAGGGCGATGGCCTGTTCTTTCCCTTCGATCAGGCCATGGTCTCCTTCGCCGAACAGCACGACCTTCCGGTCGCCTACGAAACCGACCTCGAACTCGAGACCAGTCCTCAACTCTTCGAAGGCGCGCGGGCGATCGTCTCGGACGGACACGACGAGTACTACTCCGCGACGATGCGCAGCACCCTGACGAACGCGCGCGATCAGCACGGCACGAACCTCGCGTTCCTAGGCGCGAACTCGATCTTCCGGCACATCAGGTGGGGCACGACGCAGCTCGGGGCCGACCGCTTGGTGATCTGCTACAAGGACTATTCGATCGACCCGCTCGCCTCCACCAACCCGTCCGACGCCACGCAGGACTGGCGTTATGCCCCTGACCCGCGGCCGGAGAACGCGCTCACCGGCGCGCTCTACCAATGCAATCCGGTCGACGCGGCGTACGTGGTGTACGACCCCGACAACTGGATCTTCGCGGGGACGGGAGCGACGCAGGGCACGTCGTTCCCCGGGCTCGTCGGTCCGGAGTACGACCGCGTCGTGGACATCGCGACGACGCCGCATCCGATCGAAGTGCTCAGCCATTCGCCGCTGACCTGCCAGGGCCGGGGCAGCTACCAGGAATCCGCGTACTACACGGTCACTTCCGGCGCCGGCGTGTTCGACGCGGGCACGATGCGCTGGGAGTGCGCGCTCGGATCCCAGTGCTCGTCGCACTTCGGCACCGCGGCGCGGCAGTTCGTGCGCCGCGCGACGCTGAACCTGCTGACGGCGTTCGCGCGGGGACCGGTCGGCAGGACGCACCCGGCGAACGACAACACCGCGGCCGACGGCGCGCCGTCCGGCGAGGGGCTCGGCATCGACTGACTTGGGCGGGGCGGCCGGCAGACCGTGAAGCGGGAGCAACCGAAGAGCGGACAATCGGTCCGGCTAGACTTCCGATGTGCAGAGCTTGAGCGAGAACCAGGCCGACGTCATCGTCGTCGGCGCCGGACCGGCCGGGTCGACGACCGCGTACCACCTGGCGCGGGCGGGCCTCGACGTCCTGCTGCTGGAGAAGACCACGTTCCCGCGCGAGAAGATCTGCGGCGACGGGCTCACCCCGCGCGCCGTCACCCAGCTGGTGCGGATGGGCATCGACACCTCGCCCGCCAACGGCTGGCTGCACAATCGCGGCCTGCGCATCCTCGCCGGCGGCGTCCAGCTCGAACTGGACTGGCCGGAACTCGCCGCGCACCCGAACTACGGCCTCGTCCGGCCGCGCGCCGACTTCGACGACCTGCTGGCCCGGCAGGCGAAGCAGGCGGGGGTGCGGCTGCTGGAGGACTGCAACGTCACCGCGCCGATCCTGGACCCGCGCACCTCGCGGATCACCGGCGTGTCCGCGCGGCTCGGCGGCGAGAAGACCGACACCGAGTTCCACGCACCGCTCGTCGTCGCGGCCGACGGCAACTCGACCCGGCTGTCCATCGCGATGGGCCTGCACAAGCGCGAGGACCGGCCGATGGGCGTGGCCTACCGCGCGTACTACAAGAACCCGCGGCACACCGACGACTACCTCGAGTCCTGGCTCGAGCTGTCCGACGCCAAGCACCCGGACCGCCTGCTGCCCGGCTACGGCTGGATCTTCGGCATGGGCGACGGCACCTCGAACATCGGCCTCGGGATCCTGGACACCTCCAAGGCCTTCGGCAAGGTGGACTACCGGGACATGATGCAGCGCTGGCTGGCCACCACGCCCCAGGAGTGGGAGCTGACCGAGGAGAACCGGACCGTCCCGATCCGCGGCGCCGCGCTGCCGATGGGCTTCAACCGCAAGCCGCACTACACCCGCGGGCTGCTGCTGGTCGGCGACGCCGGCGGCATGGTCAACCCGTTCAACGGCGAGGGCATCGCGTACGCCATGGAATCCGGCGAGCTGGCCGCGCGGGTGATCGCCCAGGCCAAGGCGCGCACCGGCACGTACGCGCGGGAGCTGGCGCTGTCCGACTACCCGCGGATCCTCGGCGAGACCTACGGCGGCTACTACACGCTCGGCCGGTACTTCGTGAAGCTGATCGGCAACCCCAAGGTGATGCAGCTGGCGACCCAGCGCGGCCTCTCGCACCCGATGCTGATGAAGTTCACCCTCAAGCTGCTGGCGAACCTCACCGATCCGCGCGGCGGCGACGCGATGGACCGGATCATCAACGGCCTCGCCAAGGTGACCCCGCGGGCGTAGCCGCGCGACGCCCACGACGCCCGAGTAAGACATGTATTGCGGGGAAAGTCCCCTTCATCCAGATTTCGGATGAAGGGGACTTTTTGTCTTCCGGTCGTCTTCCGGATACGGTGATCGGCTTCTACATTAGGTAGAGAGCGGAAGTCAAAGCGATCTCACCGGTTGGATCATGCGCGGACCGTCACTCGAAGGATTGTGACGGCGATCACAAGCGTAGATCATCACGAAATGTCCACGCCGTGATCGACGATCATTTCGGATCTATCCGATTGCGGGTGACCTGGGCGTGACGCAGATCACGAAGCGCGATGCGGCCTGTGAGGACTACGTTACGGATCAGGCGAAGCTCGCGACATCGGGCCGTGGCGGACATCACATCTGACGCGGCGTAGGATGTGCGGCGAGTAAGGCAGGTTCGCGGCAAAAGATCACAGTCCCAGGCGAAGAGCGTGACGCGGCGGCCCCCACCGCGTTGGGCTTGTGAATTCCTTCACGAGGAGCAAGGGAGGTGGCGGCGCGGATGGACACGTACGTCCCGGTGCTCATCCTGGCCCTGATCGCGGGAGGCTTCGCGGTCTTCTCGGTCGCGATGGGCGCGATGACCGGCCCCAAGCGATACAACCGGGCCAAGTACGACAGCTACGAGTGCGGCATCGAACCCACCCCGCAGCCGGTCGGCGGCGGCCGCTTCCCGGTCAAGTACTACCTGACGGCGATGCTCTTCATCGTCTTCGACATCGAGATCGTCTTCCTGTACCCGTGGGCCGTGGCCTTCGACTCCCTCGGCTGGTTCGGGCTCGCGGAAATGTTCCTGTTCATCCTCACCGTCTTCGTCGCCTACGCCTATGTCTGGCGGCGCGGCGGACTCGAGTGGGACTAGGAGGTCTTCGGGTCCTATGGGTATCGAGGAGAAGGTCCCCAGCGGCTTCATGCTCAGCACGGTGGAGGGCCTCGCGGGGTACATGCGCAAGGGCTCGCTGTGGCCCGCCACCTTCGGTCTGGCCTGCTGCGCCATCGAGATGATGGCCACCGGCGCCGGCCGCTACGACCTGGCCCGCTTCGGAATGGAGGTCTTCCGCGCCTCGCCGCGGCAGGCCGATCTGATGATCGTGGCCGGCCGGGTCAGCCAGAAGATGGCGCCGGTGCTGCGGCAGATCTACGACCAGATGCCGAACCCCAAGTGGGTGCTTTCCATGGGGGTCTGCGCCTCCTCCGGCGGCATGTTCAACAACTACGCGATCGTGCAGGGCGTGGACCACGTCGTGCCGGTCGACATCTACCTGCCCGGCTGCCCGCCCCGGCCGGAGATGCTGATGGACGCGATCATCAAGCTGCACGAGGAGATCCAGAAGATGCCGCTCGGCGTCGACCGCGAGGCGGCCGCGCGCGCGGCCGAGCAGGCGGCCCTCAACGCGCTCCCGACGATCGAGATGAAGGGGCTGCTGCGCTGATGACGATGAGCGAGCTTGCGAGCGAATCATTGAGCACAGTGGTTGCGCGCATGCGTCCGCCGAGCGCCGGCGAGGTGGTCGCATGAGTCAGAACCTTCCCGAGAAGGCCGGGCCTGAGCTGCCGCAGCCGCTCGCCGAGCAGGCGGCCGAGGTCGTGGCCGTGCGCCGCGGCATGTTCGGCGGCAACGGGACCAGCGGGGACACCTCGGGCTACGGCCGCCTGGTGCGGACGATCGAGTTCCCCGGGCAGTCGCCCCGGCCGTACGGCGGCTACTTCGACGAGGTCGAGAACGAGCTCTTCGGCGCGCTCGAGGAGCGCGACCTGGCGCCGGAGCGGGCCATCGAGAAGGTCGTGGTGCACCGCGACCAGCTCACCTTCCACGTGCGCCGCGAGCACCTGGTCGCCGTCGCCAAGACGATGCGCGACGATCCGGCCCTGAGATTCGAGCTCTGCCTCGGCGTGTCAGGGGTGCACTTCCCCGACGACGCCGGCCGCGAGCTGCAGATCCTGGTGCCGCTGCTGTCGATCACGCACAACCGGCGCGTGCACCTGGCGACCAGCTGTCCCGACGAGGACCCGCACCTGCCGTCGCTGACCGGGGTGTACCCCGCGACCGACTGGCACGAGCGGGAGACCTGGGACATGTTCGGCATCGTCTTCGACGGCCACCCCGCGCTCACCAGGATCCTGATGCCGGACGACTGGCCCGGCCATCCGCAGCGCAAGGACTACCCGCTCGGCGGCATCCCCGTCGAGTTCAAGGGCGCGCAGATCCCCTCCCCGGATCAGCGAAGGAGCTACCGATGAGCGTCGATCTCGCACAGCCGGTGGACGGCGGCGCGTCCGACGAGCCGAACTTCGACCCGTACGCGGCGGCCGGCGGGGCCGGCTCCGAGGAGGGCACCGACGCGGTCTTCACGCTGACCGGAGGCGACTGGGACGAGATCGCCCGGGAGCTGGCGTCCGCCGAGGAGGGCGAGCCGGTCGAGGAGCGGATCGTCGTCAACATGGGGCCGCAGCACCCGTCCACGCACGGGGTGCTGCGGCTCGTCGTCGAGACCGAGGGCGAGACCGTCACCGAGGTCCGCTGCGGGATCGGCTTCCTGCACACCGGGATCGAGAAGAATCTCGAGTACCGCAACTGGACGCAGGGCTGCACCTTCGTCACGCGGATGGACTACACGACGCCGCTGTTCCAGGAGGTCGCGTACTGCCTCGCGGTGGAGAAGCTGCTCGGCGTCGAGGAGCAGATCCCGGAGCGGGCCAGCGTCATCCGGGTGCTGCTGATGGAGCTCAACCGGATCGCCTCGCACATGGTGTGCATCGCCACCGGCGGCATGGAGATGGGCGCGCTGAGCGCGATGATCTTCGGCTTCCGCGAGCGCGAGCTGGTGCTGGACATCTTCGAGATGATCACCGGCCTGCGGATGAACCACGCGTTCATCCGGCCGGGCGGCGTCTCGCAGGACCTGCCGCCCGGCGCGGTGGACAAGATCCGCGAGTTCCTGGCGCTGATGCCGACTCGGATGAAGGACATCGAGGCCCTGTGCAACGAGAACCCGATCTTCAAGGGGCGCACCGAGGGCGTCGGGTACCTGGACCTGACCGGGTGCATGGCGCTCGGCATCACCGGGCCGCCGCTCCGGGCGACCGGCCTGCCGCACGACCTGCGCAAGTCGCAGCCGTACTGCGGCTATGAGAACTACGACTTCGAGGTCGTCACCTGGGACACCAGCGACTCCTACGGCCGCTACCGGATCCGGATGGACGAGGTGCGCCAGTCGCTGCGCATCATCGAGCAGTGCCTGGAGAAGCTCAAGCCGGGCCCGGTGATGATCGAGGACCGGAAGATCGCCTGGCCCGCGCAGCTCGCCCTCGGCGGCGACGGCATGGGCAACTCGCTGGACCACATCCGGCACATCATGGGCGAGTCCATGGAGGCGCTGATCCACCACTTCAAGCTGGTGACGGAGGGCTTCCACGTACCGCCCGGGCAGGTCTACGTGGGCATCGAGTCGCCGAAGGGCGAGCTCGGCTGCCACGCGGTCTCGGACGGGGGCACGCGGCCGTACCGGGTGCACTTCCGCGATCCCTCGTTCAACAACCTGCAGGCCGTGTCCGTGATGGCCGAGGGCGGCATGATCGCCGACCTGATCGTGGCTGTCGCCAGCCTCGACCCCGTGATGGGAGGTGTCGACCGTTGAGCAGCACTGAGATCGGAATGCCCGTCGTTCCGCCGAAGGGCTATCCCCAGGAGGTGCGCGACCGGCTCGACCGGGACGCCGACGCGGTGATCGCGCGGTACCCGGTCGACCGCTCGGCCCTGCTGCCGCTGCTGCACCTCGTGCAGGCCGAGGAGGGCTACGTCTCGGGTGACGGCATCAAGTACTGCGCCGACAAGCTCGATCTGACGACGGCAGAGGTCAGCGGCGTCGCCACCTTCTATTCGATGTACAAGCGGCAGCAGGTCGGCGACTTCCACGTCGGGGTGTGCACCAACACGCTGTGCGCGGTGCTCGGCGGCGACGAGATCTTCGCGGCGCTCAAGCAGCACCTCGGCGTCGGCAACGACCAGCGCACCGAGGTCAGCGCGGAAGGCAGGAGCCTGACGCTCGAGCACATCGAGTGCAACGCGGCCTGCGACTTCGCCCCGGTGATGACGGTGAACTGGGAGTTCTTCGACAACATGACGCCGGAGAAGGCCAAGCAGCTGGTCGACGACCTGCTGGCCGGCCGCCCGGTCATCGCCACCCGGGGTCCGGCGGTCTGCTCCTTCCGGGAGACCGAGCGGATCCTCGCGGGCTTCGAGGACTTGCGCGAGGACGCGGTGCGCGGCGGCGGTTCCGCGGGCCCCGAGTCCTTGGTCGGGCTGCGCGTGGCGCAGGCGAGGGGAGAGACGGCGTGACGCTCAAGCTGGCACCGGTGCTCTCCCGAGCCTGGGACGAGCAGGACTCGTACACCATCGACGGCTACCGGCGGCGCGACGGCTACACGGCCGTCCGCAAGGCCCTGACTCAGATGACGCCGGACGAGGTGATCGCCGAGGTCAAGGAGTCCGGGCTGCGCGGCCGCGGCGGCGGCGGCTTCCCGACCGGCGTGAAGTGGTCGTTCATCCCGCAGGGCGACGGCAAGCCGCACTACTTCGTGGTCAACGCGGACGAGTCGGAGCCGGGCACCTGCAAGGACATCCCGACCATGCTCGCGAACCCGCACGAGCTGATCGAGGGCATCATCATCGGCAGCTACGCGATCCGCTCCGGCCACGCCTTCATCTACGTGCGCGGCGAGGTGACGCACGTGGTCCGGCGGCTGCTGGCCGCGGTCCGCGAGGCCTACGCGGCGGGCCTGCTCGGCAAGGACATCCTCGGCAGCGGATTCGATCTCGAACTCGTCGTGCACGTCGGCGCGGGCGCCTACATCTGCGGCGAGGAGACGGCGCTGCTCGACTCGCTGGAGGGGCGCCGCGGCCAGCCGCGCAACCGGCCGCCGTTCCCCGCGGTCGAAGGGCTCTACGCCAGCCCGACCGTCGTCAACAACGTCGAATCGGTGGCCTCGGTGCCGTCGATCCTGCGCAACGGCAAGGACTGGTTCCGCACCTTCGGCAGCGAGAAGAGCCCGGGCTTCGGGTTCTTCTCGCTCTCCGGGCACGTGACCCGGCCCGGGCAGTACGAGGCCGGGCTCGGGGTCACGCTCGGGGAGCTGCTCGAACTCGCGGGCGGGATCCGGCACGGACACCGGCTGAAGTTCTGGACGCCCGGAGGCTCCTCGACGCCGCTGTTCACCGACGAGCACCTGGACGTGCCGCTGGACTTCGAGAACGTCGCGGCGGCCGGATCCATCCTCGGCACCCGCGCGCTGCAGATCTTCGACGAGACCACCTGCGTGGTCCGCGCCGCGCTGCGCTGGACCGAGTTCTACGCGCACGAATCCTGCGGCAAGTGCACCCCGTGCCGCGAGGGGACCTACTGGCTGGTCCAGGCCTACCGGCGGCTCGAGGCCGGGCAGGGCGACGAGGCGGAGCTGGAGAAGCTGCTCGACATCTGCGACAACATCAACGGCCGCGCGTTCTGCGCGCTCGGTGACGGTGCCGTGGCGCCGATCGTCTCGTCGATCAAGTACTTCCGTGACGAGTACCTCGACCACCTGCGCCACGGGGGCTGCCCCTTCGACCCGGCCCGCACCACGGTATGGGCCCCGGCCCTGACGGGAGCGTTCTGACCCATGACAGTCACGACCAATGTTCCCGCCCAGGGCGGGGAAGTCGAGCTCGAGGTCCCGCCCGGGCACGTGAAGCTCACCGTCGACGGCATCGACGTGATCGCCAAGAAGGGTGAGCTGATCATCCGGGTCGCCGAGCGGCTCGGCATCGCCATCCCGCGCTTCTGCGACCACCCGCTGCTCGACCCGGTCGGCGCCTGCCGGCAGTGCCTGGTCGAGGTCGAGGGCCAGCGCAAGCCGCTCGCCTCGTGCACGACGACCGTGGGCGACGGCATGGTCGTCAAGACGCAGCGCACGTCCACCGTCGCCGACAAGGCGCAGCGCGGCGTGATGGAACTGCTGCTGATCAACCACCCGCTGGACTGCCCGGTCTGCGACAAGGGCGGCGAGTGCCCGCTGCAGAACCAGGCGCTGAGCAACGGGCGGGGCGAGAGCCGCTTCGGAGACAAGAAGCGCACGTTCCCCAAGCCGATCAACGTCTCGGCGCAGGTGCTGCTGGACCGCGAACGCTGCGTCAACTGCGCGCGCTGCACCCGCTTCTCCGAGCAGATCGCCGGCGACCCGTTCCTCACGCTGATCGAGCGCGGCCCGCAGCAGCAGGTCGGCATCTCGGTGGCGGGGGACCAGGACTTCGAGTCCTACTTCTCCGGGAACACCGTGCAGATCTGCCCGGTCGGCGCGCTCACCGGCGCCGCCTACCGGTTCCGCTCCCGGCCCTTCGACCTGGTCTCCGCGCCGAGCGCGTGCGAGCACTGCGCCTCCGGCTGCGCGCTGCGCACCGACCACCGGCGTGGCACGGTGCTGCGACGCCTGGCGGGCGAGGACCCGGAGGTCAACGAGGAGTGGAACTGCGACAAGGGCCGCTGGGCCTTCCAGTACGCGACGCAGTCCGACCGGATCACGACTCCCTTGGTGCGCAAGGACGGCGAGCTCGTCCCGGCGTCCTGGCCCGAGGCGCTGCGCGTCGCGGCGGAAGGGCTCCGGTCGAGCCGCGGCCAGGCCGGCGTGCTCGTCGGCGGACGCTCGACCCTCGAGGACGCCTACGCCTACTCGAAGTTCGCCCGGCTCGCGCTGGACACCAACGACATCGACTTCCGCGCCCGGCCGCAGAGCCACGAGGAGGCCGAGTTCCTCGCCGCCCACGTGGCGGGCAAGGCACCCCGCTCCGGCGCGGTCACCTACGCGGATCTGGACTCCGCGCCGGCCGTGCTGCTCGTCGGCTTCGAGCCGGAGGACGAGTCGCCGATCGTCTTCCTGCGGTTGCGCAAGGCCGCGCGGGTGCACAAGACGCACGTCATCGCCATAGCGCCGATGGCCACGCGCGGGCTGCGCAAGTGCGAAGGGACGCTCCTCAAGGCGGCGCCGCACACGGAGCCCGAGTTCCTCCGCGCACTCGCCGAGGGCAGCTTCGAAGCAGGGCTCGATCACGCCGGGCTCGAAGTCGCCCGACAGCTGCGCGAGGAAGGCGCGGTCATCCTGGTCGGCGAGCGGCTCGCCTCCGTGCCCGCCGCGTTGAGCGCCGCGCTGCGGCTGTCCAAGGACACCGGGGCGAAGCTGGCCTGGATTCCGCGGCGCGCGGGCGAGCGCGGCGCGGTCGAGGCCGGGGCGCTGGCGAACCTGCTGCCCGGCGCCCGCCCGATCGGCGACCCGATGGCCCGCGGCCAGGTGGCCACGGCCTGGGGAGTCAGGGCCCTGCCGACGCTGGAGGGCCGGGACGGCGATGCGATCCTGACCGCGGCCCGGTCCGGCGAGATCAGCGCCCTGCTGGTCGGCGGCGTGGACCCGGCGGACCTGCCCGACCCGACCGGAGCGCTCGACGCCCTCGCCGCGGTCGGCTTCCTGGTCTCGCTGGAGCTGCGGCGCAGCGCGGTGACCGAGCTGGCCGACGTCGTCTTCCCGGTGGCCGCGGTCGCCGAGAAGGACGGCACCTTCCTGGACTGGGAGGGCCGGACGCGCACGTTCACCGCCGCGCTGAGCCCCGAGGTCACCCAGACCCAGGGCGGGCAGATCGCGGACCTGCGGGTGCTCGACCGGCTCGCCGACGCGATGGACGTGCACCTCGGCCTGCCGGACGTCGCCGCGGCTCGTCGCGAGCTCGACGCGCTCGGCAGCTGGGACGGTCCGCGCGCACTGCCGCCGCGCGCCGAGATGCTCCAGCTTCCGGCGCCCGCCGCCGGACAGGCCGTGCTGGCCACCTGGCATCAGCTGCTCGACGACGGACGGCTGCAGGACGGCGAGAAGTACCTCGCCGCGACCGCGCGCCGACCGGCCGCCCGGCTGTCCGCGGCCACCGCGAACGAGATCGGCGTCGCGGAGGGAGAGACGGTCGCGCTCAGCACTGACGCCGGAACGATCCTGCTGCCGCTGGAGATCGCCGAACTGCCCGACCGCGTCGTCTGGCTGCCGACCAACTCGCCTGGCTCGCACGTGCGCGCCACGCTCAGCGCCGACACCGGCTCGATTGTGGCGCTGTCGTCCCCGGCCGTCGCGACCGCTACTGCGGAGCTCCACATCGAAGGGGGCGAGGACTCGTGAACATGGACCACTGGGTCATCAACGGCTTCGACACCCACATCGAGTGGTGGTTCATCATCGCCTTGATCAAGGCGGTAGCGGCCTTCGCGATGCTGGTCGTGCTGACGTTGTTCAACATCTGGTTCGAGCGCCGCGTGGTGTCCTGGATGCAGATGCGCATCGGGCCCAACCGGGTCGGACCGCAGGGGCTGCTGCAGTCCCTCGCCGACGGCGTGAAGCTCGCGCTGAAGGAGGACATCGTCCCGACGAACGCGGACAAGCCCGTGTTCTGGATGGCGCCGGTGCTCTCCGCGGTCCCCGCGTTCCTCGCGTTCGCGGTGATTCCGTGGGGCGGCAGCGTCTCGATCTTCCATCACCGGACGACGCTCCAGCTGGTCGACCTGCCGATCGGCGTGCTCTACATCCTGGCCGTCTCCTCGATCGGCATCTACGGCATCGTGCTCGCCGGATGGAGCTCAGGCTCGACCTACCCGCTGCTCGGCGGCATCCGCTCGTCCGCCCAGATGATCTCCTACGAGATCGCGATGGGACTGAGCTTCGCGGGCGTGTTCCTCTACGCGGGCACCATGTCCACCAGCGGAATCGTCGCGGCGCAGGCGCAGACCTGGTACATCCTGCCGCTGTGCGTCTCGGGGATCATCTACATCATCGCGATGGTCGGCGAGACGAACCGCGCGCCCTTCGACCTGCCGGAAGCCGAAGGCGAACTGGTCGGGGGCTTCCACACCGAGTACAGCTCGCTGAAGTTCGCGCTGTTCTTCCTCGCCGAGTACATCAACCTGGTCACCGTGTCCTGCCTGGCGATCACGATGTTCTTCGGCGGCTGGCGGGCGCCCTGGCCGATCTCGCTCTGGTCGGGAGCGAACCAGGGCTGGTACCCGATGATCTGGTTCCTCGTCAAGCTGATGATCTTCGTGTTCTTCTTCATCTGGCTGCGCGGAACGCTGCCCCGGCTGCGCTACGACCAGTTCATGAGGCTGGGCTGGAAGGTGCTGATCCCGGTCTCGCTGGTCTGGCTGCTGCTGGTCGCGGTGATCCGGCAGCTGCGGAACGTCGGGGACATGGACCAGGCGCACCTGATCCCGATCTGCATCGGCGCGGCCGCCCTGTTCGTGCTCGTGCTCGTGGCCCTGGAGGTGCGCGAGCGCAACCAGATCGGCCTCGACCGCCGGGCGCGCGACGCCGAGGAACTGGCCCGCGAAGAGGACCAGGACGGACTCGGCGGCGGCTTCCCGGTGCCGCCGATGCCCGGTCAGCAGCGCACGCCGATCACGCCGCGGCCGCTGCGCAGCTCGCTCGTAGCTGCCGCCGCTCTCACCGCCAACGGACACACTCCAGCGGAGGAGGCCTCTGATGGCCACCAATAGGTCCAGCAAGAAGGTCGGCGAGGGCGGCAAGCCGGGCCCGCTCGCCTCGGTCGCGGGCTTCGGCACCACGTTCGGGACGATGTTCAAGAAGCCGAACACCGAGCAGTACCCGGAGGAGAAGGTACCGACCCAGCTGCGCTTCCACGGCCGGCATCAGCTCAACCGGCACCCGGACGGCCTGGAGAAGTGCATCGGCTGCGAGCTGTGCGCGTGGGCGTGCCCCGCGGACGCGATCTACGTCGAGGGCGCGGACAACACCGAGGAGGAGCGCTTCTCCCCGGGCGAGCGGTACGGCAGCGTCTACCAGATCAACTATCTGCGCTGCATCCTGTGCGGCCTGTGCATCGAGGCCTGCCCGACCCGCGCGCTGACCATGACGAACGAGTACGAGCTCGCCGACACCAGCCGCGAATCGCTGATCTACACCAAGGATCGGCTGCTCGCGCCGTTGGCCGAGGGCATGGTCCCGCCGCCGCACCGGATGTACGAGGACGCCTCGGGCCACGAGGTCACCGAGAAGGAGTACTACCGCGGCGAGGTCCCGCGCGCGGACGACGATCTGCTCGGCCAGATGCTCGCGGTCGCCAAGGCCTCGGACTCGGATGCTGAGGAGGTGAGCTCCTGATGGGCAACACCGGTCACGGCGAGACCGTCCGATTCGGGCACAGTGGATCGGCTCGATCATCTTCGCGCCTCGGAGCCATGGCTGGAGGGAGTTTCTGATGGGCAACACCGGTCACGGCGAGACTTTCCTCTTCTGGATCGGCTCGATCATCTCGGTCGCCGGCGCACTCGGCCTGATCTTCTCCAAGAAGATCGTGCACGCCGCGCTGTGCCTGTGCACCGTGATGCTCTGCCTGGCCTTCTTCTACATGGCGCAGGGCGCGGTCTTCCTCGGCGTGGTGCAGATCGTCGTCTACACCGGCGCCGTGATGATGCTGTTCCTGTTCGTGCTCATGCTGATCGGCATCGAGTCGCAGGACTCGCTGGTCGAGACGATCCGCGGCCAGCGCTGGCTCGCCGTGCCGTTCGTGCTCGCCTTCGGGGCCGTGCTGATCGGCGTCTACGCGCACGCGAACCTGCCGGAGTTCATCGGCACGAACGCGGCGAACGCGAAGGGCGGCGGCAACGTCCAGTCCCTCGCGCTGCTGCTGTTCTCCCGCTACTTCTGGGCGTTCGAGGTCTCCTCGGCCGTCCTGATCACCTCGGCGACCGGCGCGATGGTGCTCACCCACCGGGAGCGCACCGTGCCGCGCAAGTCGCAGCGCGAGCTGTCCATCGAGCGCTTCGAGCGCTGGGGCAAGGGCGAGAAGATCGCGCTCACCGGCCTGCCCAACCCGGGCGTGTACGCGCAGCACAACGCGGTGGACACCCCGGCGCTGCTGCCCGACGGCACGCCCAGCGAGGTCAGCGTCAACGCCACCCTGCGCGGCCGGGGCACGGTGCGCGGCTTCCGTCCGCTGCCGCTGCCCGGCGCCCGCCGCAACGGAACGGCCGTCGTCCCGCGCGACGACACGAGCAACGAGGAGGTGTCGAAGTGAACCCGGACAACTACCTCTACCTGTCCGCGATCCTGTTCACCCTCGGCGCGCTCGGCGTGCTGATCCGGCGCAACGCCATCGTCGTGTTCATGTGCATCGAGCTGATGCTCAACGCGGCCAACCTGGCGTTCGTCACCTTCAGCCGGATGCACGGCGCGCTGGACGGCCAGGTCATCGCCTTCTTCACGATGGTGGTCGCGGCGGCCGAAGTCGTCGTGGGCCTGGCGATCATCATCAGCGTCTTCCGCACTCGCCGCTCGGCCTCGGTCGACGACGCCAATCTGCTCAAGTACTGAGAGGCCGAAGGCGCATGACACCGTCCTATGCCCCGGTCGCGGCGACCGGCACGTTCACCCTGACCGCGTGGGTGGTCCTGCTGCCCCTGGCGGGCGCTGCGATCCTGCTGCTCGGCGGGAGGCGGACGAACCGCTGGGGCCACCTGCTCGGCTGTGCCACCGCCGTCGGCTCCTTCGTCCTCGGCGCGGTGCTCTTCTTCGCGCTGCTCGCCAAGCCGGGCAATCAGCGTTCTTACGACCAGCACATCTACACCTGGATCCCGGTCCCCGGCTTCAGCGCCGACGCCGGCTTCCACCTCGACCAGCTCTCCATCGTCTTCGTGCTGTTGATCACGGGTGTGGGTTCGCTGATCCACATCTACTCGATCGGCTACATGGAGCACGATGAGAACAAGCGGAAGTTCTTCTGCTACCTGAACCTCTTCCTGTCCGCGATGCTGGTGCTCGTCCTCGCCGACAACTACCTGCTGCTGTACGCGGGCTGGGAGGGCGTGGGCCTCGCCTCGTACCTGCTGATCGGCTTCTGGCAGCACAAGCCCTCGGCGGCGGTCGCGGCCAAGAAGGCCTTCATCGTCAACCGGGTCGGCGACGTCGGCCTGTCGATCGCGGTCATGCTGATGTACACGACCTTCGGCAGCTTCGCCTTCGGTCCGGTGCTCAACGGCGCGTCCGGTGCGAAGACCGGCACGATGACGGCGATCGGCCTGCTGCTCCTGCTCGGCGCGTGCGGCAAGTCGGCGCAGTTCCCGCTGCAGTCCTGGCTGCTCGACGCGATGGAGGGCCCGACCCCGGTCAGCGCCCTGATCCACGCGGCGACGATGGTCACCGCGGGCGTCTACCTGATCGTCAGGTCGAACGCCATCTTCGACGTCTCGCCGAACGCGCGGCTCGTCGTCACCATCGTCGGCGCGGTCACGCTGATGTTCGGTGCGATCATCGGTTGCGCCAAGGACGACATCAAGAAGGCGCTGGCCGGTTCGACGATGTCGCAGATCGGCTACATGATCCTGGCCGCCGGCCTCGGTCCGGTCGGCTACGTCTTCGCCATCATGCACCTGATCACGCACGGCTTCTTCAAGGCCGGGCTCTTCCTCGGCGCGGGCTCGGTCATGCACGGCATGAACGACGACGTGAACATGCGGCACTACGGCGCGCTGCGCAAGTACATGCCGTGGACCTTCGCGACCTTCGGTCTCGGCTATCTCGCGATCATCGGCTGCCCGCCGTTCTCCGGCTACTGGTCGAAGGACAAGATCATCGAGGCGGCGTTCAGCCAGGGCGGCACGTCCGGCTGGATCCTCGGCTGCACGGCGCTGCTCGGCGCGCTGATCACGGCGTTCTACATGACCCGCGTGATGCTGATGACCTTCTTCGGCCAGAAGCGCTGGGTGCCGGACGCCGAGGGCCACGAGCCGCACCCGCACGAGTCGCCGTGGGTCATGGTGATCCCGATGGCCGTGCTGGCGATCGGATCCGTGGCCGCGGGCTTCCTGTTCTCCTACCACAGCGCGTTCCTGAACTGGCTGACCCCGGTCACCGGCCACAGCGACGGCCACTCGCCCATCAACTCCGTCGTGCTCCAGGTGATCACGCTGGCCGTGGTGGTCGCGGGCGCCGGCTACGCCTACCTCGGCTACGGCCTGCAGCAGGCTCCGTCGCAGCCCCCGCTCGGCTCCTTCGCGACCCGCGCGGCGCGTCAGGACCTGTACGGCGACGCGTTCAACGAGGTCGCGTTCATGCGCTCCGGCCAGATGCTGACGCGGGTGCTCGTGTACTTCGACATGAAGGGCGTGGACGGCGTCGTCAACGGCCTCGCGGCCGGGCTCGGCGGAAGCTCGGGCCGACTACGGAAGCTGCAATCCGGCTTCGTCCGCTCCTACGCGCTCTCCATGTTCGGCGGCGCCACGCTGCTGATCCTGGCCCTACTCCTGGTGCGAGGCTGACATGTCGAGCTTCCCGTATCTGACTCTCACGATCGCCTCGCCGGCGGTCGGCGTGGCCGCGATGTCGCTACTGCCGTCCGGGATGGTGAAGCGCTCGAAGGAGATCGCGCTCGGCGCGTCGATCCTCACCCTGGTCTTCGCCGTCCTCGACGCGGTCAAGTTCAACGTCGGCGGGCCGAGGTTCCAGCTGACCGAGAGCTACAACTGGATCACGCAGTTCCATATCAACTACGCGGTCGGCGTGGACGGCATCGCGCTCGTCCTGATCCTGATGACGGCCGTCCTCGCGCCGGTGGTCATCCTGGCCTCCTGGCACGACGACAAGGACCGGCCGCGCCCGTTCTTCGCACTGCTGCTGGTGCTGGAAGTCATGATGGTCGGCGTCTTCGCGGCCACCGACGTCTTCCTGTTCTACGTGCTCTTCGAGGCGACGCTGATCCCGAGCTACTTCCTGATCGGCTCGTACGGACGCAGCGGCGAGCAGAAGCGCTCGTACGCGGCGGTCAAGTTCCTGCTCTACAACCTGCTCGGCGGACTGCTGATGCTGGCCGCGGTGATCGGGCTGTACGTGGTGGCGAACCGCACCGTCGCGAACCCCTTCGACTTCCCCGCGTTGGCCAACGCCGTCTCCAGCGGCACACTGCACTTCTCCACCGGAGTCGAGCGCTGGCTGTTCCTCGGGTTCTTCATCGCCTTCGCGGTGAAGGCGCCGCTGTGGCCGTTCCACACCTGGCTGCCCGACGCGGCGTCCGAGGCGACGCCGGGAACCGCCGTGCTGCTCGTCGGCGTGCTCGACAAGATCGGCACCTTCGGGATGCTGCGGTTCTGCCTCGAACTGTTCCCGAACGCCTCGCACTGGTTCACGCCGGTCGTGCTCGTCCTCGCGGTCATCAGCACGATCTACGGCGCGCTGCTCGCGATCGGCCAGAGCGACATGAAGCGACTCATCGCGTACACCTCGATCTCGCACTTCGGCCTGATCACGCTCGGCGTGTTCGCGTGGACCTCGCGCGGCCAGGTCGGCGCCTCGCTCTACATGGTCAACCACGGCCTCGCGACCGGCGCGCTGTTCCTCCTGGCGGGCTTCATGATCCGCCGACGCGGCTCCGCGGAGATCGACGCGTATGGCGGAGTGCAGAAGGTCGCGCCGCTGCTGGCCGGCACCTTCCTGCTGGCCGGCCTGTCCTCGCTGGCGCTGCCCGGCATGAGCCCGTTCGTGAGCGAGTTCCTGGTGCTGGTCGGGACCTTCGAGAAGTACCCGGTGGCCGCGATCTTCGGAGTCACCTCGATCGTGCTCGCCGCCGTCTACATCCTCTGGATGTATCAGCGCACGATGACCGGGCCGGTGAGCGAGTCCGTGGCCGGCTTCAAGGATCTGAACCGGCGTGAGCTGACCGCCGTGGTCCCGCTGCTGGCGCTGATCCTGGTGCTCGGCTTCGCGCCCGGGATCCTCACCAAGTACATCAACCCGGCGGTCACGCAGTCGACCACGCACGTGGTCACCGCGCCTCCGCATACCGTCGCAGACGCCGCCCGAGCCGCAGGGAGCCAACAGTGAGCGTCCTCGCCGCCGCATCCACCACAGCCCCGTTCGTCGCGCCGCACGTCGAGTTCGGCAAGCTCTCGCCGATGCTCATCGCCTTCGGCACGGCCACGCTCGGCATCCTGGTGGAGGCCTTCGCGCCGCGCGCGCACCGCTACCGGATCCAGGTCGGGCTCGCGCTGCTGGGCATCGCCGTCGCCTTCGGCGCCGTCATCGCGCTGCACAACAGCGGTGCGAACCTGGTCGCCCAGGGCGCCGTCGCGGTGGACGGCACGACGCTGTTCCTGCAGGGCACGATCCTGGTGATCGCGTTCGTCGGCCTGCTGGTCGTGGCCGAGCGCAAGACCGACCAGAACCAGGACGCGTTCGCCGCGCAGGGCGCCACGGTGCCCGGCTCGCAGGCCGAGCGGGACACCACGCGCCGCGGCTGGCAGACCACTGAGGTCTACCCGCTGCTGATGTTCTCGGTCGGCGGCATGCTGCTGTTTCCGGCGGCCAACGACCTGCTGACGATGTTCGTCGCGCTCGAAGTCCTGTCGCTGCCGCTCTACCTCGTCTGCGGCCTGTCCCGGCACCGTCGCCTGCTGTCCCAGGAGGCCGCGCTCAAGTACTTCCTGCTCGGCGCGTTCTCCTCCGCGTTCTTCCTCTACGGCGCCGCGATGCTCTACGGCTACGCGGGCTCGGTGAACCTCGAGGTCATCGCGCAGCACGTCGCCCACCCGACCGCCGGATCCGCGCTGCTGTACACGGGCCTGGCGCTGCTCGGCATGGGCCTGCTGTTCAAGGTCGGCGCGGCGCCCTTCCACATGTGGACGCCCGACGTGTATCAGGGCGCGCCGACGCCGATCACCGGCTTCATGGCCGCGGCCACGAAGATCGCGGCGTTCGGGGCGCTGGTCCGGGTGCTCGACGTGGGCATGGGTGTGAGCAGCGCGGAGACCGTCTGGCGGCCCGTCATGCAGGCCATCGCCATCATCACGATGCTCGTCGGCGGCGTGCTCGCGCTGACCCAGCGGGACATCAAACGGATGCTCGCGTACTCGGCGATCCTCAACGCCGGCTACCTGCTGATCGGCGTCACGTCGACGACCGCGCAGGCCCGCGCGGCAGTCCTGTTCTACCTGCCGGTCTACGGCGTGGCCATCGTCGGCGCGTTCGCCGTGGTCACCCTGGTGCGCGACGCGGGAGGCGAGGCCACGGACCTGTCCCGCTGGGCCGGACTCGGCCGGCGCGCCCCGATCCCGGCCGCGCTGCTCGCCGTGTTCCTGCTGGCCTTCGCGGGAATCCCGTTCACCAGCATCTTCATCGGCAAGTTCGCCATCTTCCAGGCGGCCCTGAACGCGGGCTCGCCGGACCTGGTGATCGTCGCCGTGCTGGCCAGCGCGCTCGCGGCCTTCTTCTACCTGCGGGTGGTGGTGGTGATGTTCTTCTCCGACCCGCTGCCGGAGGGGCCGACCATCGCCCACCCGTCCATCGCGGTCAAGACCGCCCTCGCGGTCGCCGCGTTCGCCACCGTGGCCCTCGGCGTGGCGCCGAGCCTGCTGCTGCACCTGGCGAACAACTCGGCGGGAACCCTCGCCAAGTAACCAGAAAGCGTCCGTCCGGCGCCCACGTCAAAGAGGCCGTGGGCGACGGGCGGCGGCCAACTGCCCGGCCGGCTGTGCGGCTACGCGGGAATCCGCGCCTTGTACGCGTCCGCCGCGTCCTTGTCGATCATGCCGAGCGCGTTGGCGAGCTCCTCGACCTGGTCCGACACCCACCCCGGGAGCGGCACGTCGGCCGGGGCCGCGGCGAGTTCGGCGAGCCCGCGCTCGATCTGCGTCTCGATCGGCCCGCGCAGCTGCGCGATGTCCTCGGGGTACATGCCGGAGGGGGAGAGGTTGTGCTCGAAGTAGACCCGGTCGGTGATGCCGATCAGCGCCGCGAGCGCCGCGAGCCGCTCGGCGGTGCTGCCGCGCTCGACGGCCTGGTCGACGCTGTCGATGACGGCCCGGCTGAGCAGCGCGAAGGTATTGTCCAGGCTGTAGAACCGGTCGATCGAGTAGTCCCGCCAGGGCTGCTCGTCCGGGTCCTGGGCGGCCGCCTGGACGGCCGCGTAGCCGACCGGCGAGCCCCAGCGGGTGAGCGCGGTCATCGCCAGGTAGCGGTCGTACGGCTCCGCCGACTCGTCCGCCAGCAGGGCCCGCGCGTCCGGCTCGAGCGGCACCCAGCCCTCGTCGTCCGCCGCCACCGCGATCGCGGAGTCCGGCTCGGTCTCCGTACCGTCGGGCCTGGTGAAGAACAGGCGCTCGGCAACCTCGCCCGGCTGGTACTGCCCGTCCCCGGCCGTGTCGTCCATCTGCGTTCCCTCCACCGGCTTAGCGGATCTTCGTCAGGTAGCTGCCCGGAATCGTACCCTTGACCAGCCACTCGTTGTCGCGGCGCGAGTTGGACAGCGCGTTGATCCGGGCCGTGAGGTCGTTCTTCGCCTCGCCCTTGATCCCGAACTGCTGCGCGACCTGCTTGCCGAAGGCGGCCTTCTCGGGCTGGGTCATCTCCCCGTTCGGCAGCGAGCCGTGCGGCACGACCACGTGCTGGCCCGCGATGCCGTCGATCTCGCCCTGGATCGAGCCCTGCACCGAGGCCGGGTCGTGGATCTCGACGCCGTTGACCTTCCCGCCGCCGATGTCCTGCTGCAGCTTGTTGTAGTCCACCTGGTACTCGTGGCTGCCGTACTGCTTGCCGCCGACACCCTTCGAGGGCGCGAAGGAGGTGTAGGGGCTGCTGCCCTTGATTGCCGGGTTGTTGCCGCCGATGACGTGCTGGGTCATCGTCGTCTTGCCGTTCGGGTTCGCGGGCTCCAGGTCGCCGTTCGCGTTGATGTGGGACTTGCCGACCTCGACCGGCTTGCCGGTCGTCTTGTCGATCTTCGGCTGCTTCGTCTTCGGGTCGTTCGGGACGAAGTGGTCCTGGGAGAAGTCGTTGTCCTCGCGCTTGATCGTCGGCTTCGTGCCGCTGCCCGGATCGTGGAGGATGTCCGAGAGCTTCTGCTTCAGCGCCGCGTTCTCGGTGGCCTTCTCGGCGTCGCTCACGCCGGTGCGCGCGGCGTTCTGCTCGAGCTTGTCCGCGATCTGCTTCAGCTGGCCGGCGTGCTCGACGTCCGAGCCCACGCTGCGCTTGACGACATCGGTGAGCTTGCTGCTCGAATCCCGGTAGAGGTCGGTGATCGCCTTCGAGGCGTCCTTGCCGAGCGATGCCCCGACCCGACTCGCCGCCTCGTCCAGCGCCTTGACTATCGCTTCGCTCATTCGCGCGCCGCTCCCTCGACATGTGGCCGCTACGCCGGGGAGCGTAGCAGCAGGACGGGGCGTTTCGATATGCCGACGTTGGCGTCGTCCGAGGAGGGGCATGCACTAGGTTGGGAAGCTGCAAGTGTGGACAATGGCTGACCCTATCGGGCGGAAGGCGAGAACGTGAGCGTGCAGGTGGAGACCGGACGCGCGAGCACCCTTCCCTGGGGGCTGATCACCTCGGACGCCGAACTCATCGCGCGGGTCACCTCGAGCCTCGCGGACGTGGAGGCGCTGCTCCAGGAGGCCGCGCACAGCGACCATCCGCTGATCCGCGAGTCGGCCGGCCACCTGGTCGAGGCCGGCGGCAAGCGCTTCCGTCCGCTGCTCACCCTCGTGGCGGCCGAGTTCGGCGAGGCGGTCGTCCCGGACGTGCTCGTGGCGGCCTGCGTCGTAGAGCTCACCCACATGGCCACGCTGTACCACGACGACGTGATGGACGAGGCCCCGCTGCGCCGCGGCGTGCAGACCGCCAACGCCCGCTGGGACAACTCGATCGCGATCCTCACCGGCGACTTCCTGTTCGCCAAGGCCTCTCAGCTGCTCGCCGACCTCGGCCCGGAGGCCGTGCGGCTGCAGGCGATCACCTTCGAGCGGCTCGTCACCGGCCAGATCAACGAATGCCTCGAGCCCGCCCCCGGCGAGTCGGCGATCGACCACTACCTGCGCGTGCTCTCGGACAAGACCGGCTCGCTGATCGCCACCTCGGCCCGCTTCGGCGCGCTGCTCTCCGGCGCCCCCGGCCCGGTCGTCGACCAGCTCACCCGCTTCGGCGAGGTCTTCGGCCTCGCCTTCCAGCTGGCGGACGACGTGTTGGACATCGCCGGCAGCCCCGAGGAGTCCGGCAAGGTCCCCGGCACCGACCTGCGCGAGGGAGTCCCGACCCTGCCGACCCTCTACGCGCTGGCCTCGACCGACGCCGCCTCCGCCCGCCTGCGCGAGCTGCTCTCCGGCCCCATCACCGACGACGACCTCGTCTCCGAGACCCTCGAGTCGCTGCGCGCCCACGAGGCCATGAACCAGGCCCGCGCCACCGCCCGCCGCTACGCCGACGAGGCCCGCGCCCTGCTCGCCACCCTCCCCGACATCCCCGCCCGCGCCGCCCTCTACGCCCTCTGCGACCTGGTCCACTCCCGCACCGTCTGAGCGGCGGTCGGCGTTGTGCCGACTTGCACCGACCGTGCTGTGCCGACGCCAGCATCCATGTCCGAAAGCCGCTAGAGACCGGGCGGGTCCGGGGTCATCATGGACTCATGGCGACCAGCGGAATTCAGACGGACGAGCACCGGTACGACGCCGTGCGCGGGCGTGATCCGCGGTTCGACGGCGTGTTCTTCATCGCGGTGCTGACCACCGGGATCTACTGCCGGCCGAGCTGTCCGGCGACGACTCCGAAGCGGGAGAACGTGCGCTTCTATCCGAGTGCGGCGGCGGCGCAGGCGGCGGGGTTCCGCGCGTGCCGGAGGTGCCGGCCGGACGCGGTGCCGGGCTCTGCGGAGTGGAACCTGCGGGCCGACGTGATCGGGCGCGCGATGCGGCTGATCAACGACGGTGTGATCGACCGGGAGGGCGTGTCCGGGCTCGCGGTGCGGCTCGGCTACAGCGAACGGCAGGTGCAGCGGCATCTCGTCGCGGAGCTCGGCGCGGGTCCGCTCGCGCTGGCCCGGGCGCAGCGTGCGCACACCGCGCGCGTGCTGTTGCAGACCACGAAGTTGCCCGCGACGGACGTGGCGTTCGCGGCGGGCTTCGCGAGCGTGCGGCAGTTCAACGACACGATCCGCGAGATCTACGCGGCGACGCCGACCGAGCTGCGCGACTCGGCGCGTAAGGCCGAACGGGGGACGAACGGCGGCAGCGGGATCTCGCTGCGGCTGGCGTACCGCGAACCGTACGCCCGCGAGCAGATCTTCGACTTCATCGGCGCGCGTGCGATCCCCGGCGTCGAGGAGATGGTCGGTGAGCGCGGCGACCGCGTGTACCGCCGGACCCTGAGTTTCGAGCACGGGCCCGGCATCGTCGAGGTGCGCGAGCGGCACAACGACGGTTCCGGCGGCGGCGGAGCGTGGCTCGACTGCCGGCTGGATCTGGCCGATCTGCGCGGGTTCACGACGGCGATCGGCCGGATGCGCAGGCTGTTCGACCTCGACGCCGACCCGGTGGCCGTCGCCGAGTACTTCGGTCCGCACGCCGTCCTCGGTCCGCTCAGCAGGAAGACCCCGGGCCTGCGCTCGCCCGGCGCGGCCGACGCGGACGAGATGGCGATCCGCGCGGTCCTCGGCCAGCAGATCACCGTGGCGGCGGCACGCAGGCTCGCGGGCACGCTCGTCGCCGAGCGCGGCGAGCCCCTGCCGGAGCCGACCGGCGGCCTGACGCACGTGTTCCCCGGGGCGCAGGCGTTGGCGGACGCGGACTTCGCCGAGCTGGGCATGCCGGAGTCGCGCAAGCAGACCCTGCGCACGATCAGCGGCGCGTTGGCCGACGGCAGCGTGCGCCTCGACCCGGGCGCGGACCGCGACCAGGCACAGCAGGAGCTGCTGGCACTGCGCGGCATCGGGCCGTGGACGGCCGGTTACCTGCGTATGCGTGCCCTGAGCGACCCGGACGTCGTGCCGGCCGGCGACGTCGTGATCAAGTCCGCGATGAAGAAGGCGGGCCTCGACCGTACCGACGTCGAGTCCTGGCACCCCTGGGCGTCCTACGCGATCCACTACTTCTGGAGCAACTCATGACTTCCACCAGCACAGCCACCATCTACACGACCACGGAAAGCCCCGTCGGCAGCTACCTGCTGACCGGAGTGCGCGACGCGTCCGCCCCCGGCGGCGTCGTGCTCACCGGCGTCACGCTGCAGGTCTGGAGCGAGGACAGAAACCGGCCCGTCGCCCGCATCGACGAGAGCTGGGAGCATGCGCCCGAGGAGTTCGCGCACGCGATCGCGCAGCTCCAGGGGTACTTCGCCGGCGACCTGAAGGAGTTCGACCTCGAACTCGAGCCACGCGGCTCGTCCTTCCAGCGCCGTGTGTGGGACGAACTGCGGAAGATCCCTTACGGCAGCACGACGACCTACGGCAAGGTCACGGCGGCCCTGGGCCTCGATCGCGTCGCGGCCCGCGCGGTCGGCGGTGCGGTGGGCTCCAATCCGCTCGGCATCCTCATCCCGTGCCACCGCGTCATCGGCGCGAACGGCTCGCTGACGGGCTACGCGGACGGCTTGGCCACCAAGGAGGCGTTGCTGGTGCTCGAGGGCGTGCTCCCGGAGCCGCTCGCCTGAGCTGCGCCGGCCGTCTGAGCCGCGGCGCTCGTCTGGGCCGCAGCGCGCGACGCCCCCGCCTGGCGCAGCCCGTCCACGGTGAGCACCGTCAGCGCGACCCAGACGATCCCGAATCCGATCCACTCGCTGCCCGCCGCGGTCTCGTGGTTGACGAGCACGCCGCAGAGCAGTTGGAGGACCGGTGTGAGGAACTGCAGCAGCCCGATCATCGACAGCGGCAGGCGGTTCGTCGCACCGGCGAACAGCAGCAGCGGAACCAGCGTCACCGCGCCCGCGAGCGTCAGCAGGAAAGTGACGTGCCACGCGGCGTGTCCGTAGACGGCGGTGCCGGCGACCTGCAGGTAGATGAGATAACCGAGCGCGGGCACGAACTGGTACCCCGACTCGACCGCCATCGACTCCAGCGCGGGCACCGCGGCGAGCTTCTTCAAAAGCCCGTACGTCCCGAACGAGCAGGCCAGCACGAGCGCGATCCACGGCAGGTGCCCGGCCGCGAATGCGAGTTCGAGCACTGCCACCGCGCCGATCCCCACGGCGAGCCACTGCGCGGGCCGCAGCCGCTCGTGCAGGATCAGCACGCCGAACAACACCGTCACGAGAGGGTTGAGGAAGTAGCCGAGAGCGGCGTCGATCACGTGCCCCGCGTTGACCGCCCAGATGTACGTCCCCCAGTTGACGCTGATGCAGACCGACGCGCCCAGCAGGAGCAGCATCTTGCGCGGCGAGCGCAGCAGCGGGCCGGCCCAGGCCCAGTGCCGCATCGTGGCGAGCACGAGCGCCACCGAGACCAGCGACCACAGCATCCGGCACGCCAGGATCTCCCCGGCCCCCGCGGGCTCCAGCAGCGGCCAGTAGAGCGGGAAGAGGCCCCAGATTCCGTACGCGCCGAAGCCGAATATCAACCCGCGCCGCCGCTCCGTCATGGGCGCAAGTCTAATTTGATTATTACGTGTGTCGATGCCCCGTCCGAATTCTGAACGGGGCATCGACACCGGATCCGCTAGCTGAACTTGAACCAGTTGACGTTGACGAAGTTGCCTCCGGTCGACGTCGTGAAGGTGACGTACACCGTGTGCGTACCGCTGGGGACGGGGCTCGCGGTGGCCGTCCCGGTGACCCAGGTCTGCCAGCCACCGGTGCCGCTGACGTTCACTGTCGCGAACGGCGTGGCGGTCAGCGAGTCCAGTCGGAACTGCACCGTGCCGATATTGGTTCCGGTGTCGGCCGAGGCGATGCGGGCCTGCACGCTGCCGGACAATCCGCTGCCGAAGTTGACGCCGGTGTATTCGAGCCAGCTGGCGGAGTTGATCCAGCCGACGTCGTTGCCGCCGCCGGTGTCCGCTGTGGCCTCGTTCTGGGTGGAGTTCTGCGCGGCGTACTGCGACGCCGTGAGAGTCACCGGGTTAGCGGAATTCGAGGTGCTGCCGCCGGTGAACTCGAACCAGTTGACGTTGACGAAGTTGGCGCCGGTCGACGTCGTGAAGGTGACGTAGAGCGTGTGACTACCGGTGGGTGTTGGCGACGCGCCCGAATCGGAGCTCGTCACCCACGTCTGCCAGCCGCCTGTGCCGTTCACGTTGACGGTGGCGAACGGTGTGGCCGTCAGCGAATCGAGCCGGAACTGGATCGATCCGATGTTCGTGCCGGCGATTGCCGAGGCGTCGCGTACCTCGACGCCGGTGTACCCGCTGCCGAAGTTGACGCCGGTGTATTCGAGCCAGCTGGCGGAGTTGATCCAGCCGACGTCGTTGCCGCCGCCGGTGTCCGCCGTGGCCTCGTTCTGGGTGGAGTTCTGCGCGGCGTACTGTGACGCGGTGACCGACATCGTTCCAGAACCGCCGCCGGTCGATGAACCGGTGGGCAGCTTCCACTGCTGCTGCGCGGAGTCCGTGCAGGTCTCGATGTCGAGCCTGGAGCTCGTGTTGCCGCCTGGATCAGTCAGGCAGAGCCCTGAATTCGGATTCACCAGTTCGCCGTTGGACTGGTACGTCCAGTTCTGCGCGTTCGACCCGTTGCACGCATACCAGTCGACGTTCGTGCCCGAGGTAGTCCCCGCACTCACCACGTCGAGGCACCCTCCTTGGACGCGCACCGTCCCGTCCGAGTACGGCGACCACTGCTGGCCGGGGTCTCCGTCGCAGCCGCTGACCACGATCGGATTGCCTTCGGTGTTGAGCACGTTCTGGTTCGCGGCGCACAGGCCGTTGATGCCGGTGACCGCTCCGGTGGCGGTCGCCGTCCCGGTGGGCGTGGAGTTGCCGCCCTGCTCGTACACGGCGACGTAGCCCACGCTCATCGAGGCGCCGGAGGAGGTGGCCGACGTCGGCGTGGTCGAGCCGTACACCCCGTCCGGGTAGTTCCCGCCCATCGCGAGGTCGAAGATGATGAAGAAGCCGTGGTCGACGGCCGCCTGCCAGGCGGCCGTGCCGACGGACGCCTCGGTGATGGTGCTCTCCACCGTGCCGTCCATCACGAACTCGAGCGTCTCGGCGCTGGTGTTCGTGCGGTCCACGATCACCGAGTACGTGTGGTACCCGGTCTGGCAGGACGAACTCGTGTCAGGGCACGAGATCAGCCCGTGGCCGCTGCTGCCGGCCGAGTCGTGCAGCGTCTGCGAGGCCTGGTTCAGGCCGTTGACGTCCTCCATCATGTCGATCTCGCCGGACTGCGGCCAGCCGCCGCCGGTGCGCATCGGCGAGCCGAGCGCCCAGAACGCGGGCCAGTAGCCGAGGCCGTTGGCGGGATTCGGCTGCTCGATCGACGCGGTCATCTCGAGCTTGCCGCCGGCCGGCGCCTGGAAGTCGTCCCGCGTGCTCTCGATACGCGCGGAGTCCCATGTGCCGTTGTTGTTGGTGGCTTTGAGCACGAGGTGCCCGCTGCCGTCGAGGTAGACGTTGTTGGTCGAATTCGTGGTCTGCTCGGTCTCGCCGGTGCCGTAGCCGGTACCGATGTCGTAGAACCAGTTCTGCGCGGACGGCGCGGAGCCGGCGGCTCCGGCGAAGTCCTCGCTGAACACGGTGTTCCATCCCGAGGGGGCCGGCGGCACGGTGACGGCCGACGCAGTGGGCGCGAACGCTATCGTCGCGGCCGCGACGCCGGTGAGACTCCCGGCGAGCAGGGCGGCGCTGGTGAGTAAGGCGCGGAAGTGTGCGGGCATGCTGGAGTTCCCTTTCAACGCGGCGCGCGCAGTTCGGGTGCGAGGTGCCTTGGCGCGGACTGGGAGAGCGCTCTCCAATCACGGAATTGTTTACGGCCGCGTAACACCGCTGTCAAGAGCTGAGCCAGGTTCCGGTACTTGGCGGGTGCGAAAACGACGGCGCCCCGGGCGTACCCGACCGAGATCGTCGGGTACGCCCGGGGCGCCGGAACAGCGGCTCAGCCCTCTTCGTCGCCGTCCTCCTCGCCCTCGCGCGGCAGCAGCCGGTAGGACGGGTTGGTCATCGCCAGGTAGCCCTCGGTCTCGCCGACCATGCCCTCGACGCGGACCTTCGCGCCGGGCTCGATGCCCGGGATGGACCGGCGGCCGAGGAACACCAGGGTGATGCCGCCGGTCTCGTCGTAGAGCTCGGCCTCCAGCGCGGGCGAACCCGAGACCGGGCCCACGTACACGCTGCGGATCCGGCCCTCGAGCGTCGCGCGGTTGCGCCAGCGCACTTCGCGGACCGCGATCGGCGGGCGCACCTCGGTGTGCGCGCCACCGGCGGGCTGGTCCTCGTCGATCACGCACTCGGCGTCCAGCAGCATCTTCTTGGTGCGCCGCACCTGGTGCGCCGGCGTGCCGTCGTTCCTGGTGCCCGCGCCGGGCTTGGCCCGGCCGCCGCGGGTGACCTTGCCGGAGGCCCCGTCCGCCGAGGCGCCCTGCATCTCCTCGATCGCCTCGACCACGTCGAAGGGCACGATCATGGCCGCGACGTGCGGCTGCCGGGAGACGGCGCCGGCGATCTTGTCGGCCGTACGGTCGTGCAGCAGCCGGCTGGTGAAGGCGTAGACGCGGCGCGGCAGCATCACGGTGACCTCGGTTCCGGTCTCCTCGTGCGTGCGGGCCGCGAGTTCGGCCGCCGCGCGGCGCAGCCGCCGGTCCGGGACCTCGATGACCTCCAGCGGCACGTCCGCGGCGACCGACGCGTCCCAGCGCTTGCGCAGGTGCTCCGCGTGCTTCGAGTCGATCATCAGGTGCACGGCGCGCAGTTCGACCGGCCGCAGCGAGCGCGCGTAACGCAGCGCCTTGACGACCGCCAGGTCCACGGAGTCCACCATCACCAGCACCGTGCTGCGGGTCAGCGTCGGCACGCTCGCGCTGGCCGGGGCGCCGGCCAGCGCCGCCGCTTCCCTGCGGTACCGCTCATTCAGCTTGATCAGCGCGAACACGCCGATCGGGAAGATCACGACGACCATCCACGCGCCTTCGGTGAACTTGAAGATCGCGAAGATGAGCACGACCGCCGCACTCAGCACGCACGCGGTGCCGTTGATCACGAGCTTGATCGTGCGGCCCTTCTCGTTGCGGTTCTTGTGGTACTTGAACAGGCCCGCGGCGGCCATGGTGAAGCCGGTGAACACGCCGATCGCGTAGAGCGAGACCAGCCGCGTCAGGTTGCCGCCGGTGAAGACCAGCAGGCCCATCGAGATGGCCGCCAGCACGATGATGCCGTTGGAGAACGCCAGCCGGTGGCCGCGGTGCAGGAACTGCCGCGGCAGGAAGGAGTCCTCGGCGACGAAGGAGGCCAGGAAGGGGAAGCCGTTGAACGAGGTGTTGCCGCCGGTGTACAGGATCAGCGCGGTGGCCAGCTGCACGATCGTCAGCATCACGTTGCCGAAGCCGTTGTGGCCCCAGATCAGGCTGGAGAGCTGGCCGAGCACCGAGGGGCTGCCGGACGAGTACGGCGTGGCGTGGGTCTGCCAGGCCAGGATCGACACGCCGAGCACCAGCGAGCCCAGCATCACGGACATCCAGACCATGGCCTTGCGCGCGTTGCGGCCGGCCGGCTTGCGGAAGGCCGAGACGCCGTTGGAGATCGCCTCGAGACCGGTCAGCGAGGAACCGCCGTTGGCGAACGCGCGCAGCAGGCCGACGATCGCGATCCCGGTCAGGATCGCGTGCGTGCCCGCGCCCGAGTCGAGCTGGGTGCCGAGCGCGCCGCCGTACTTGGTGTCGCTGAAGTTGGTCGCGTGCGGCAGGTCGCCGATGATCAGCCGGATCAGGCCGGCGACGACGGTCAGCCCGATCATCGACACGTAGAAGTACATCGGGAAGGCGAACGCCCGGCCCGCCTCCCGGATCCCGCGCAGGTTGCCGTAGCAGAGCAGGATGATCATGAAGATCGAGATCCAGATGCTCCAGCCGGTGATGTCGATGTTGAAGGTCAGCGACAACCAGGAGGAGACGGCGATGGTGCCCGCCGCGATCTGCACGGCCACGGTCACGATGTAGTCGATGAGCAGGGCGACTGCGGCGACCTGGGCCACCTTCACGCCGAACTGCTCGCGCGCCACGACGTAGGAGCCGCCCGCCTTCGTGTAGACCGAGACCACGTCCCGGTAACACAGCGTCAGCACGATCAGCAGCACCAGGATCACGCCGGTGATCGGCATCACCAGGGCGAAGCCGGCCAGGCCGAAGACCGGGATCAGCTGGGTCAGCATCTGCTCGGTGCCGTATGCCGAGGAGGAGATGCAGTCCGGCGCGAGCACGCCGAGGGCGATCGGCCGGGACAGCTTCTCGCCGTACAGCTGGTCGTTGACCAGCGGCTTGCCCAGGAGAGTGCGCTTGACCCGGTAGCCGAGGCTCTCCGGGATGTCCACCGCGGCGGCGGACAGCGCTGGGGGTTGCGCTGCCGCGTCGGACGCCGCCTCGGGTGTCGTCCCCGTGGTTGAGGTGCTCATGTCTGCCGGTTGCCTCTGCTCACTCTGTTCTGCCCTCGGGCCGCACGCCCGCCGCGGTGGTGCGCACAAGCCTTTTTGCCAGCTGCATACGCTTCTGACGCAATGCTCATGCCCTCACCAAGGATCGTTCCTACCATCGACCTGGTCGGTTCATCCACTTGTCCGACCGCCGGTGGTGTGAGAACTGTGCGAGAAGAATTGAGTTAGGCTAAGTGAGTTATCGAAACGTATCTTACCCCCGTCCGGCGGCTAGCCTCCCACGGTCCAGGTGTCGCCTCCGGCGAGCAGCGCGCCGAGGTCGGGCGCCTTCTCGCCGTAGCCGGCCGTGGTGAGCTGGTCCGCCATCAGATCGTCGTAGACGGGCCGCCGGACGCTGCGGAACACGCCGATCGGGGTCGGCGAGAGTGTCGCCGGGTCCTGCAGCCGGGCGAGCGCGAAGGCGTACGCCGGATCGTCGGCGGCGACGTCGTGCGTGACGGCCGGGCGCGGGTCGGTGAGATCGGTCACGGTCAGGCCGCGCCGCTCGCCGTCCCACACCACCTTGTGCTCGCCGTAGACCAGCGGGGCGTCCGGCTCGAGCCGCAGCAGGTGCCGGTCCCGCTCGCCGGGGGCCTTGAGGTGCTCGAAGGCGTTGTCGTTGAAGATGTTGCAGTTCTGGTAGATCTCCACCAGCGCGGTGCCCGGGTGCTGGGCGGCCGCGGTCAGCACCGAGGTCAGGTGCTTGCGATCGGAGTCGATGGTGCGGGCGACGAAGGTGGCCTCGGCGCCGAGCGCCAGGGAGACCGGGTTGAACGGCGCGTCCAGCGAGCCGTACGGGGTGGACTTGGTCACCTTGCCCGGCTCGGAGGTGGGCGAGTACTGGCCCTTGGTCAGCCCGTAGATCCGGTTGTTGAACAGCAGGATCTTCAGGTTCACGTTGCGGCGCAGCGCGTGGATCAGGTGGTTGCCGCCGATCGACAGGGCGTCGCCGTCCCCGGTGATCACCCAGACCGACAGGTCGGGGCGGGCCGCGGCGAGGCCGGTGGCGATCGCCGGGGCGCGGCCGTGGATCGAGTGCATGCCGTAGGTGTTGAGGTAGTACGGGAAGCGGGAGGAGCAGCCGATTCCCGAGACGAACACGATCTTCTCGCGGTTCAGGTTCAGGCTCGGCAGGAAGCTCTGCACCGCGGCCAGCACCGCGTAGTCCCCGCACCCGGGGCACCAGCGGACTTCCTGGTCGGACTTGAAATCCTTCGCCGACAGCGCTCCGGCCGAGGCCGTGACGTCCAGCATCACTCAGCAGCTCCAAGCATGTCTTCGATTTCGCCGGCAAGTTCGGTCGAGGTGAAGGGCAGGCCGCGGACCTTGTTGTAGCCGACCGCGTCCACCAGATAGCGCGCCCGGACGAGCAGGGCGAGCTGGCCCAGGTTCATCTCCGGGATCAGCACCCGGTCGTACCGGCCAAGCAGCTCGCCGAGGTTCGGCGGGAAGGGGTTCAGGTGGCGCAGGTGGGCGTGCGCGACCGCGCCGCCGCGCTCGCGCACGAGCCGGCAGGCGGCCTGGACGGGCCCGTAGGTCGAGCCCCAGCCGAGCACCAGCAGGCGGGCGGAGCCGTCCGGATCGTCGGCCTCCAGCGGCGCGATGCTCTTCGCGATCCCCGCCACCTTCGCCGCGCGGGTGCGCACCATGTGGTCGTGGTTCGCCGGGTCGTAGGAGATCTCCCCGGTGACGTCGGCCTTCTCCAGGCCGCCGATCCGGTGCTCGAGACCCGGGGTGCCGGGCACGGCCCAGGGCCGGGCCAGGGTCTCCGGGTCGCGCTGGTAGGGCAGGAAGACCTTGTCGTCCGGGTAGTCCTCGGGCTGCGCGAACGTGGCGGCCTCGCGCAGGTCGGGCAGCTCGTCCACCGGCGGGATCCGCCACGGCTCCGAGCCGTTGGCCAGGTACCCGTCGGAGAGCAGGAAGACCGGGGTGCGGTAGGTCAGCGCGATCCGCACCGCCTCCATCGCCGCGTCGAAGCAGTCGGCGGGCGAGCGCGGCGCCACGATCGGCACCGGGGACTCGCCGTTGCGGCCGAACATCGCCTGCAGCAGGTCGGCCTGCTCGGTCTTGGTGGGCAGGCCGGTCGAGGGCCCGCCGCGCTGGATGTCGCAGATGATCAGCGGCAGCTCGAGCGAGACGGCGAGGCCGATCGCCTCCGACTTGAGCGCCACGCCGGGACCCGAGGTGGTGGTCACGCCGAGGGACCCGCCGTAGGCCGCGCCGAGGGCCGCGCCGATCGCGGCGATCTCGTCCTCCGCCTGGAAGGTGCGCACGCCGAAGGCCTTGTGCTTGGCCAGCTCGTGCAGGATGTCGGAGGCCGGGGTGATCGGGTAGGAGCCGAGGAACAGCGGCAG
>NZ_DASZKT010000022.1:0-6279 GCF_035552695.1 Actinospica sp. | reverse complement strand
CCCTGCCACGATCGGGCGGTCCGCGGCAAACGATCCCGTGTGCCGGCGGAAGCGTCGTTCCGCGGTCGACCATCGAGGTACTCATCGACCACGGAGCAGACCCGGACGTGCGCGACAGTCACGGCCGCACGCCGCTTGACTGGCTGGAACAAGCGGCACCGTCGGTGCCGCGAGCCGCCGTGCGGAACCTGATCGCGCCCGGACCGCATCGATGATCACCGCGGCCCGCGGACCAGGGATCCCCGGGCTCCGGTAGCTTCGGGGTTATGGAGCTCCACGTCGGCTGCCCGATGTGGAACTACGCACCCTGGCAAGGCAGGTACCTGCCTGGATCGCTGTCCCCGCGGGAGCGCCTGCGCGCGTACGCGACCTGGTGCAACGCCGTGGAGGGCAATACGACCTTCTATGCGATCCCCGCCCTGGACACGGTGACATCGTGGGCCGAGCAGACCACCGCCGACTTCCGGTTCGTGCTCAAGCTGCCGAAAGCGATCACTCATGAGCGCCGCCTCGCCGACGTCGCGGACCCGCTCCGCGCCTTCCTGGCCGCGATCGAACCCCTCGGGCCGCGGGCCCACGCCCTCTGGATTCAGCTGCCCCCGTCCTTCAGCCCGGCCGACCTCGGCGCCCTGGCCGGTTTCCTGCGCCGCCTCCCGCCCGGGCACCGGTACTGCGTCGAGGTCCGGCACCGCGCGTTCTTCGAGGACCCGCGCTGGGAACAGCAGCTGGAGAGGGTTCTCGGTGAGGCCAGCGCCGAATGGGTGACGTTCGACACCACCGTCCTGTTCGGGAGCGCCCCGGTGACCGCCGCCGAACGGGAGGCGTTGACGAACAAGCCACGCCTGCCCCGCCGGTCACGGGCTCTCACGTCCCATCCGGTCGTCCGCTACCTCGGCCGGGACGACCCGGCACGGACGGTCGCGGGATGGCAGCCCTGGCTCGACACGGTGGCCGGCTGGCTGCGTGAGGGGCGTTCCCCGACCGTCTTCATCCATACGCCCGACAACGTGGACGCGCTCAAGCTGGCCCGCCGATTCCACGACGACGTGCGAGCCCGGGTGCCCGAGGTCGAGCCGCTCCCGGAACCGGTTCCCGCCGGACCGCCGACCCTGTTCTGAACCCGGTCACGATGATCCGCGGGCGGCCAGGTACCGGGCGAGGTGATCGATGACCGCGCGGGCGTCGTCCTCGATGCCGCTGATGAACGTGGACCTGCGCCGCCGCAGCACGGGCAGCCCGAGCGCGTACAGTCCCGGGCTGTCGGCCACGCCGCCCTCGTGGCGCAGCTGGCCCTTCGGGTCGACCATAGGCACGTCGAGCCAGCTGTAGTCGGGCCGGAAACCCGTCGCCCACACGATCGCGCGGATCTCGCCGCTGCCCAGGTCGAGCTGCAGCCGCGCCGACGAGGGCACGCCGGTCGGCGGGAAGCGTTCGGGCGGGCCGACCCCGGCGTCGCGTCCGTTCGTCCGGGCCCACTCGTCGAACGTGTCCAGCAGGCGCCTCATCTTGAGGTCCGCGAGCGAGAACACGTTGCGCAGGCCGCCGGAGAACAACGCCCGGCCGTCACGGACCGCCGCCCAGCGGCCGGTCAGCTCTACGCCCAGCGAGGCCAGCGCGTTGAGATCCAGCGTCGTCCGCTCGGGAGTCCCGACGAGCTGGGGGGAGGGCAGCCGCCGGGCCCGCGTCAGATCTTCCACCTCGTCGTACCGCTGGTCCCACACGCCCGACGCGTCCATCCACCACAGCACGTCGCGGCCGCGGTACGTGCGCGGCAACCGCACGTGCTCCCCCACCGACAGGGTCACCGGCCGGCCCGACCGCTGCAGCTCGGCGGCCAGCTGCACGCCGGTCGCCGACGCTCCCACGACGAGCACCCCGCCGTCGGGGAGCTTGGCCGGGTCGCGGTAGTCGAACGGCGTCAGCTGTTCGACGGACGCCGGCACCGCGCCGGCCAGCGCCGGCACCGACGGCTGGTTGCAGGCACCGCTCGCGATGACCACGGCCCGGCAGGCCAGCTCGCCGTGCGTCGTCGTCACGCGGTACCCGTCGTCGGTGCGCCGAACCGACGTGACGGTCGTGCCGGTCCGGACGGGAGCGCGGGCGAGCGCGGCGAAACGCTCGATGAACGCGGTGACTTCCGCCACCGTCATGTAGCCGTCGGGGGCCGGGCCTGCATAGCGAAGGCCCGGCAGGCGGCTTTGCCAGTTGGGCGTGAGCAGCCGCAGCGAGTCCCAGCGTTCGGTGCGCCAGGAGTTCGCCACCTCGCCGCGCTCGAGCACGACGTGGTCGATCGACCGGTCGCCGAGGAAGCGGCTCGCGGCCAGGCCCGCGTGCCCCGCGCCGACGACGACCGTGGTTACACGCTCGATGACGTGGACCCGAAACCCTCAGGCGACTTCGACGGTGACGTTCGTCGGGTTCGTGAGCGCGTCGAACACGGCGGAGCGCTTCTGCGACTGGGCCACCAGCGCCTCGATGTCCTCCCGCGACGCGTCCGCGTCGATGTGGAAGGTCACCTTGATGTCGTTGAAGCCGTTGCGGACGTCGCTGTCGGCGCCGAGAATGCCGCGGATGTCGTGCTCTCCCTCGACCGTCGAGGTGACCGAGCGCAGCTGGATGCCGCGGTTCTCCGCGACCGACGCCACGCCCGCGGTCAGGCAGCTGGCCAGGCCGACGATGAGGTACTCGATCGGCGTGATGCCGTTGTCCGTCGCCGCGAAGACCTCGGGGTGGTCGGCCTCGAACACCGACTCGGCCTTGTGCTCGCGCTCCTCGCCGAGGCCGAAGAAGCTCTGCACCTTGATCTGGCTGTGCACGCCGTGCTGCCAGCTGGCGGACGCCCGCCAGGTGAACTGGGCGGCCTCGGGCGCGCCCTTGAGCACCTCGCGCGCGTCGAGTAGCGCCTGTACGTTGACGCCGTTGGTGACCGTGGTCATGTCCCCTGTGTCCCTCTCGCTTACTTCATTAGTATTCCGGTGGAGATGATTGACAATACAACAGCTCCGACCAGCTAAGATAGCCTGCATGGCGGAGCCAGCCCCGACGCTCGCGGCCGGTCCCGCCGGCCCCGCCGACGCAGCCGGCCCAGTCAGCACAGCCGGCAGTGTCGGCACGGTTGAAACACAGTACCTCGACCTGCCGGGGCCGGTGCGGCTCGACTGCGGCCAGGATCTGTACCCGGTTCGCGTCGCGTACGAGACCTATGGTGCCCTTTCACCCCGGCGTGACAACGTCATCCTGGTCTGTCATGCGCTCAGCGGCGACGCCCACGCGGCGGGCTTCGCGAAGGCACCGCCCGAATCCGGCACCCGCGACGGGTTCGCGGCCGAGGATCGCGACGGCGTGACCGGCAAGGCACTGGGCTGGTGGGACGGGATGATCGGGCCCGGCAAGGCGTTCGACACCGACCGGTTCTTCGTCGTCTCCACGAACCTGCTCGGCGGCTGCCGCGGGACGACGGGGCCGTCGTCGACCGACCCGGCGACCGGCAGGCCGTACGGGCCGGACTTCCCGGTGATCACGGTCGCGGACATGGTGCGGACCGAGCGCGCGTTCCTGGACGTGCTCGGGATCGAGCGGCTCGCGTCGGTGGCCGGCGGCTCGCTCGGCGGGATGCAGGCGTTCGAGTGGGCGATCCTGTTTCCCGATCAGGTCGACGCGGTCGTCGCGATCGCCAGCACGCACGCGCTGCACCCCCAGGGCGTGGCCTGGAACTCGATCGCGCGGGACGCGATCATGCGCGATCCGGCCTGGCAGGGCGGCCGCTACTACGACACCGGCCGCGCGCCCGACGGCGGCATGGGGGTGGCGCGGATGGTCGGCCACATCACCTACCTGTCCGCGCTGGCGCTGCACGACAAGTTCGGCCGGCGGCTGCAGTTCGCCGACGACATCCGCTACACGATCACCGAGCCGGAGTTCGCGGTCGAAAGCTACCTGCGCCACCAGGCCGACTCGTTCGTCCGGCGCTTCGACGCCAACACCTACCTGCGCATGTCACGCGCGCTGACGTACTTCGATCTCGCGCGGCAGTACGGCGGCGGATCGCTCGTGCGGGCCCTGGACGGCGTTCGCGCGCGGACACTGCTGATCGCGTTCAGTTCCGACTGGCTGTACCCGCCGTCCGCGTCGAGGGAGGTCGCCGACGCGCTTCGCGCGCTCGGCAAGCCGGTCGAGTCCCACGTGATCGAGGCGCCGTACGGCCACGACTGCTTCCTGCTCGAGGAAGCGCGGCAGACGCCCATCATCCGTCAGTTCTTGAGCAAACACAGCCTGGGCTCAGAGTGACCTCAGGAAAGGGGTCCTGGTGACCGACAAGCCTGCCCGGGTCGAGGAAGACCGGGCGTTCGGATTCGAGACACGGCAACTGCACGCCGGGCAACGGCCCGACCCGAACACGGGCGCGCGTGCGGTGCCGATCTTCCAGACGACCAGCTACGTGTTCGAGGACCCGGAGTCGGCGGCGGCCTACTTCAACCTCCAGGAGTACGGGAACACGTACTCGCGCATCATGAACCCGACCGTCGCGGTGTTCGAGGAGCGGGTGGCGAACCTCGAGGGCGGCGCCGGCGCGGTGGCGTTCGCCAGCGGGATCGCCGCGCAGGCCGGCGCGCTCTTCACGCTGCTGCAGCCGGGCGACCACGTCGTGTCGTCCTCGGCGCTGTACGGCGGGACGGTGAACCAGTTCAAGCACTGGCTGCGCAAGATGAACGTCGAGCTGACGTGGGTCGACCCCGACGATCCTTCCGCCTGGGAGAAGTCGGTCCGCGCGAACACCAAGGCGTTCTTCGGCGAGACGATCGGCAACCCGGCCGGGAACGTGCTGGACATCGAGACCGTGGCGGCCATCGCGCACGAGCACGACCTGCCGCTCATCGTGGACAACACGTTCGCGACGCCGTACCTGTGCCGCCCGATCGAATGGGGCGCCGACATCGTGATCCACTCGGCGACCAAGTTCATCGGCGGCCACGGCACGAGCATCGGCGGGGTAGTCACCGAGGCGGGCACGTTCAACTGGTCCAACGGGCGGTTTCCCGTGGTCGCGGACCCGTCGCCGGCCTACCACGGGCTGCAGTTCCACGAGACGTTCGGGACCTACGGCTACCTGATGAAGCTGCGGGCCGAGACCCTGCGCGACCTGGGCGCGGCACTCTCGCCGTTCAACGCCTTCCTGTTCCTGCAGGGGCTCGAGACGCTCTCGCTGCGGATGGAACGCCACGTCTCTAACGCTCTGGCGGTCGCGGAGTTCCTCCAGTCCCACGAGCTGGCGTCGAACGTGACCTACCCCGGCCTGCCGTCGAGCAGGTACCGGCCGCTGGTGGAGAAGTACCTGCCGCGCGGGGTCGGCGCGGTGTTCTCCTTCGACTGCGCGGGCGGCCGGGACGGCGGCCAGGATCTCATCCGGGGCGTGACCCTCTGGTCTCACCTGGCGAACGTCGGCGACGCCAAGAGCCTGATCATCCATCCCGCCAGCACGACGCACCGCCAGCTGGGCGACGACGAGCTGCGGGCGGCCGGCGTCGGCCCGGGGACGGTGCGATTGTCGGTCGGCACCGAGTCCGTCGAGGACCTGATCTGGGATCTGCGGCAGGGTTTCGCGCTCGTCGCCGCGACGGCGGGCGCCGGCCGGAAGGCGGCGACTCCGTGATCGATCTGGCGCGGTACCAGGATCCGCTGACGATCCAGCGCGTGCTGCATACCGCCAGCACGATCGCGATCGTGGGCCTGTCGAACAACGAGCTGCGGGCCAGCTACTTCGTCGGCTACTACCTCAGGCGGCACGGCTACCGGGTGATCCCGGTGAATCCCCGCGAGACGGAGATCCTCGGGCAGAAGTGCTACGCGAGCCTGCTGGACGTGCCCGAGCCGGTGGACGTGGTGAACGTCTTCCGCGCGCCGGATGCGCTGCCGGGTATCGCGCGGGACGCGGTGGCGATCGGTGCCGGCGCCCTGTGGTGCCAGTTCGGTGTGATCAACGAGGAGGGCGCGCGGATCGCCGAGGACGGCGGCGTGACCGTGATCATGGACCGCTGCCTCAAGGTCGAGCACGCGCGTTACGTGGGCCGGATGCACTGGCTCGGCTTCAACACCCAGCGGATCACATCCGTCCGCTCCGGGCTCCAGTGAGTTCCTAGCCGACGAGTCACCGCATCCGCGCGTGCACCGTGCTGACCCGGTCGATCCTCACTGGCAGCGGAATGAGCCAGGGCGACCTGGGTAGAGGCGCGAGCCACGGCGTGTGCGAGCGCCGGTGACGGAAGGTGGCTGACATGCCCA
>NZ_DASZKT010000021.1:0-42114 GCF_035552695.1 Actinospica sp. | reverse complement strand
CACCACGACCTGCACGACGCCGGAGCCGTCGCGCAGGTCGAGGAACGTGACGCCGCCGTGATCGCGACGCCGGGCCACCCACCCGGCCAGGGTGACGGTAGTGCCTGCGTCGGCGGCCCTGAGGGACCCCGCCTCGCGCGTGCGGATCACGACAGCTTCTCCTTGATCGTCGGAATGATCTGGTCGACGGCCACCGGGGACTGCTCCCCGCTGACCAGGTCCTTGAGCTGGACCACGTTCTCGGCGAGGTCGCGCTCGCCGGCGACCAGAGCGTAACGCGCGCCGGAGCGGTCCGCGGCCTTCATCGCGCCCTTCAGCCCGCGCGTGCCGAACACGGTGTCCGCGCTCACGCCCAGCCGGCGCAGCTCGGTGAGCACCCCGAAGAACAGCCGGCGCGCCTCGTCGTTCAGCGGCACCGCGAAGACGTCGACACGCGCCGTCTCGCGCTCGAGCACGCCCTCGGCCTCCATCGCGAGCACGATGCGGTCCACACCGAGCGCCCAGCCGACAGAGGGCAGCGAAGGACCGCCGAGCAGTTCGGACAGGCCGTCGTACCGCCCGCCGCCGCCGACCGCGGACTGCGATCCGAGACCGTCGTGCACGAACTCGAAGGTGGTGCGGGTGTAGTAGTCAAGGCCGCGTACGAGCCTGGGGTCATCGGTGAACTCGACACCCGCGCCGGTCAGCAGCTCGCGCACCTCGTCGTGGTACGCCTTGCAGTCCGCGCACAGGTAGTCCGCGATCCGCGGCGCGCCGGTCAGCTGCGCCTGCACGTCGGCGCGCTTGTCGTCGAGCACCCGGAGCGGGTTGATCTCGATGCGCGCGCGGGTCGCCTCGTCCAGGTCGAGCTCGCGCAGGAAGTCCTGCAGGGCGGCGCGGTAGACCGGACGGCAGGTCGCGTCCCCCAGCGTGTTCAGCAGAAGCCTGACGTTCTTCAGCCCGAGCCGGCGGTAGGCGTCCACCGCGAGGATGATCAGCTCGGCGTCGAGCTGCGGGTCCTGCGCGCCCAGCGCCTCCGCACCGACCTGGGAGAAGTGCCGGTAGCGGCCCTTCTGCGGCTTCTCGTACCGGAAGTAGGAACCCGAATAGTAGAGCTTCACCGGCAGCTGCCCGGCCTTGTGCAGATTCGCCTGCAGCGCGGCCCGCAGCACCGAGGCGGTGCCCTCCGGCCGCAGCGTCACCGAGTCCCCGCCCTGGGTGGTGAAGGTGTACATCTCCTTGTTCACGATGTCGGTCGACTCGCCGACACCCCGCTTGAACAGGGCCGTGTCCTCGAAGACGGGCGTCTCGACGTACTGGTACCCGGCCAGCCGCACGGTCCGCGAGATCGCCTCGCGCACCGCCAGGAAGGCGGCGGAGTCCGGCGGGATCAGGTCGAAGGTGCCCTTCGGCGCCCGAAAGGTGCTCATGGCTCTGATGCTCGTTTCGTCTCAGGTCTGGGAAGACTGCTACAGCCCGGGACGCGCGGAATCGACGTTCCTCAATCCCCTGAGGAACGGATTCGACGCGCGCTCCCGGCCGATCGTGGTTTCGCCGCCGTGCCCCGGCAGCACGATCGTGTCGTCCGGGCGCGGCAGCACGACGCGGGCCAGGGACTCGTCGAGTTCCACCGGATCCCCGCCGGGCAGGTCGCTGCGGCCGATGGAGCCGGCGAACAGCAGGTCGCCGCTGAACAGCACGTCCGGATCCCCGGCGGCGTCCAGGCGCGGCAACGTGAAGGTCACCGACCCCTTGGTATGGCCGGGCGCGTGGTCCACGACGAGATCGAAGCCGAGCACGCCGGCGAGGCCCAGCGCTCCGCCGTCGGCCAGCTCGCGCACCTCGTCCGGCTCGGTGAACGTGGTGCCCCCGACGAACGCGGCGAACTGCGCGGAGACGCCCTTGAGCGGATCGGCCAGCATGAAGCGGTCGGCCGGGTGGATGTAGGCGGGCACATCGTGCGCGCCGCAGACCGGGGCCACCGACCACATGTGGTCCAGGTGGCCGTGGGTCAGCACGACGGCGGCGGGCCGCAGCCGGTGCGTGCGAAGGATCTCGGCCACGCCGTCCACGGCCTCCTGGCCGGGGTCCACCACCACGCAGCGCTCGCCCGCAGCGGGCGCGATGACATAACAATTCGTGCCGAAGCTGCCTGCCGGGAACCCTGCGATAAGCAACGTGCGTCCTGATTTCTACGGATAGTCGCCTGAGTATGACGTCGCGACCAGACTACCGGCGAGCAGAGGAGCTTAGCTAACCGGTAACAATCAGCGCGTCAATATCCCGCTCCCCTCAGCGATTTCGAACTCTCCCCGTACACTGCGTGCGGGGCCGTCGGGCATGACCGGACGAACAGCGCGGACTTGACGAGGAGACACTGACGTGGCCAGCACGAAGGACCGCCAGCGGGCACTGGAGCGGGCCCGCTACGAGCGGGTGCAAGCCAAGATTCAGAAGAAGCGCCGGGCGACGCAGCGCAGGCAGCGCATCGCCGTGGTCAGCAGCATCGCGGCGATCGCGGTGGTCGCCGCCGTGGTGGCGGGCGTGCTGGCGACCTCCAGTTCCCCCTCCACGAAGACCGCCGCCTCGTCGACACCCTCCGCCACGGCGAGCGCCGCGTCGAGTGCCAACGCGTGCACCGCGGCCGGCAGCGTCGCCGCAGAGACGAAGGGCTACCACGCCTGCGGCACCGCGGCGAAGAGTGGCATCGGCGTACCGACGTACAGCGCGGCGGCCGCCAAGGACTACACGGTGACGCTGACCACCAACCACGGCGACATCGTGTTCACCGCGGACGGCAAGAACGCGCCGTACACCGTGGAGTCCTTCGTCTACCTGGCCGAGAAGGGCTACTACACCAACACCAAGTGCCACCGCCTGGTGTGGGCGAGCGGCCTGTTCATGCTGCAGTGCGGCGACCCGACCGGCAGCGGCGGCGGCACCCCCGGCTACGCGTTCCAGGACGAGAACCTCGCCTCGCTCGGCACCGGCAGCTCGGCGACCTACAAGGCGGGCACCGTGGCGATGGCCAACGCCGGCCCCGGCACCAACGGCAGCCAGTTCTTCCTGGTCGGCAAGGACTCCACGCTCGCGCCGAGCTACACGCCGTGGGGCACGATCACCAAGGGCCTGGACATCCTGCAGACGATCGGCAACGCCGGCGCGCAGGCCGCGGACAGCACCGGGAACACCGCGCCGAAGGACGCGACCACGATCGAGAAGGTCACCGTCTCGTAGGACGGAATGCACTTTTGCGGGATTCACCCTCCCGTCCGTCCGTGACTCGCATGTAGAGTTCCCGGTGCGGGCGGGAGTCCGTCCGTTTTGAACGTAGGAGGACTACCGTGTCCGACGGCGAGCAGGCCACCACCCCGGCGACCGGCGCGGCCGAGACCGCGCCCGCCGCGAGTCCGGCGGTCGAGGCCGTCTGCCCCTGGGGTCGGGTGGCGGCCGACGGGACCGTGTACGTGCGCAGGGCCGACGGGGAGCACGAGATCGGCAACTGGGCCGCGGGCACCCCGCAGGAGGGGCTGACGTTCTACCAGACGCGGTACGACGGTCTGAAGACGAAGGTCGACCTGCTCGAACGGCGGCTGCGCGGGGACGGCAAGGATTCCGCGGGCTCGATCACGGAACTGCGCACGGCGATCACCGACGCGCACGCCATCGGCGACCTGGACGCCCTGCTCGGCCGCCTCGACAAGCTCGACGAGCTCGCCGAGCAGCGCCGCAGCGCCCGCAAGGAGGCCCGCGCCAAGGAGCTCGCCGAGGCCGCCGTGCGCAAGGAGGCGATCGTCACCGAGGCCGAGCAGCTGTCCGAGTCCGGGCAGTGGAAGTCCACCGGCGAGCGGCTGCGCGCCCTGGTCGACGAGTGGAAGGCCGTCCCGCGGCTCGACCGGAAGAGCGACGACGAGCTGTGGAACCGCTTCGCCGCGGCCCGCTCCGCGTTCGCCAAGCGCCGCAAGGCCCACTTCGCCGAGCTCGACGCGGAGCGCGATGTGGCCAAGGGCCGCAAGGAGGAGCTGGTCGAGGAGGCCGAGGAGCTGGCCGGCCAGCCGATCAACCAGCCGTCCGACTGGGCCGAGATCGCCCAGGGCTTCCGCGACCTGATGGCGCGCTGGAAGAAGGCCGGCCACGCCCAGCGCGAGGTCGAGGACAAGCTGTGGGTCAGGTTCAAGGCCGCGCAGGACGGCTTTTTCGCTGCTCGCAACGCCGACCTGGACAAGCGCGACGCCGGCTTCAAGGAGAACCTCGCGCGCAAGCAGGAACTGCTGGTCGAGGCGCAGGCGCTGCTCCCGGTGACGGACCTGAAGTCGGCCAAGTCCGCGCTGCGCAGCCTGCAGGAGCGCTGGGAGGAGGTCGGCCCCGTCCCGCGCGACGCCAAGGGCAAGATCGAGGGCCAGCTGCGCGACGTCGAACGCGCCGTGGCCGAGGCCGAGCAGGCCGAATGGCAGCGCACCAACCCCGAGGCCCGCGCCCGCGCCGAGGCGACCGTGCGCCAGCTCGAGGTCTCCATCGAGAAGTTCGAGAAGGAGCTGGAGAAGGCCAAGGCCTCCGGCAACGCCCGGAAGACCGCCGACGCCGAGGCCGCCATCAGCGCCCGCCGCGAGTGGCTCGAGCAGGCCCAGGCCGCGCTCGCCGAGTTCACCCGTTAGGTCGGCGAACCGGGAGGGATCCTCACCCGGTCGGCCGAATGTCGCGGACTTTTCCGAGGGCCGTCTCCATCCGTGGAGGCGGCCCTCCGGCCTATCCGGCCGCTTCCGCCTCCCCGGCCTGCTTGGCGCGGGTGCGCGCCGCGACCTCGTCGGCCGCCCAGCCGGCCCATTCCTCGGTCATCACCCAAAGCCGCCTGCCGAACTCCAATGCCAGCCGGCTGAACTCGGCCAGGTCGGTGTCGGGCCAGTCGCCGGTGGTGGCCCAGAGCGCGTCGAGCTTGCCGACCTCCTCGCCGGACGCGCCGACGAGCCAGCGCAGGTAGCCCTCCGACTCCTCGCGGCCGAGCGCGCCGAGCAGGAAGATCCGCAGCAGCGACTCGCTGCGCGGATGCAGTTCGGGTTCTGTCTCGAGCAGCCAGTGCCGCAGTTCGGCGTGGCCGGCCTCGGTCAGCGCGTACTCCTTGCGGCCGCGCGGCCCCTCGTCGGAGACCGAGAGCAGGCCGGCGTCGGCCAGTCGGCCGAGCTCCGGATCCTGCCCTTGGACGCGCAGATCATAGAGATCGGCACGAGCGTCTACTTCGCCGCGCTCACCGCGCTCGCGTTCGCCGACCCGAACACGGCGCTGCACACCTACGTCTCGGCGATGGCCTCGGGCGCGCTCGGGGCGATCGCCCTGGGGTCGCTGCTGGTCCGCAAGCCGTTCACTCTCGGCGTGGCGCGGCAGAGCATGCCGCGCGAGGCCTGGGACAACCCGCTCTTCCTGCGCACCAACATGATCATCTCAGCCGTGTGGGCCGCGTCCTTCGTCGTAGCCTGCATCGGCCTGGCCGCCCTGGCGCACGGCTCCGCCTTCGGCCGCGTCGTCGTGCAGGCGGCGGCCTTCGCCGTTCCGTTGATCTTCACGATGCGCTACGTCGACCACGTGCGCTCGCGTGCCCGCGCCCAGCGGACCGCGACGGCCTGAGCGAGCGCGGTACCGGTATCAGACCCGGTACACGTCGTAGACGCCCTCGATGCTGCGCACGGCCTTCAGGACGTGGCCGAGGTGCTTCGGGTCGCCCATCTCGAAGGTGAACCGGCTCGTCGCGACGCGGTCGCGGGAGGTGTTGACCGTCGCCGACAGGATGTTGACGTGCTGGTCGGAGAGCACCCTGGTCACGTCGGACAGCAGCCGGGCCCGGTCGAGGGCCTCGATCTGGATCGAGACGAGGAAGACCGAGGACGCGGTCGGGGCCCATTCGACCTCGAGCATGCGTTCCGGCTGGGCCTTGAGCGCCGCGATGTTCGTGCAGTCCGCGCGGTGCACCGAGACGCCGTTGCCGCGGGTGACGAAGCCGAGGATGGGGTCGCCCGGGACCGGCGTGCAACAGCGGGATAGCTTGACCCAGACGTCGTCCACGCCCTTGACCAGCACGCCCGGATCACCGGCGGAACGCTTGCGCTCCCGGCGCTCGCCGGGGAGCGTCGGCAGCGTCGACTCCGCGAGGTCCTCCTCCGCGCCCTCCTCGCCGCCGAGCGTCTGCAGCAGCCGCTGCACGACCGACTGCGCGGAGACGTGGTTCTCGCCCACGGCCGCGTACAGCGCGGAGATGTCCGCGTGGTGCAGGTCGAGCGCGATCGAGGACAGCGCCTCGCTGGACAGCAGGCGCTGCAGCGGCAGGCCCTGCTTCCTGATGGCCTTCGCGATCGCCTCGCGGCCCTGCTCGATCGCCTCCTCGCGGCGCTCCTTGGTGAAATGCGCGCGGATCTTGTTGCGGGCGCGCGGCGAGGCGACGAAGCCCAGCCAGTCCCGGCTCGGGCCCGCGTTCGGCGCCTTCGAGGTGAAGATCTCGACGACGTCGCCGTTGTCCAGCTTGGACTCCAGCGGCACGAGCCTGCCGTTGACCCGCGCGCCGATGCAGTGGTGGCCGACCTCGGTGTGCACTGCGTACGCGAAGTCCACCGGCGTCGAGCCCGACGGCAGCGGGACCACGTCGCCCTTCGGCGTGAAGACGTACACCTCGGAGGCGGACAGGTCGAAGCGCAGCGCGTCCAGGAACTCGCCGGGGTCGGCGGTCTCGCGCTGCCAGTCCAGCAGCTGCCGCAGCCAGGCCATGTCGCCGGCGGGGCCCGCGTCCGCGGTCTTCGTGCCGGAGCCGCCGGAGCGCCCGTCCTCCTTGTACTTCCAGTGCGCGGCCACGCCGTACTCCGCGCGCCGGTGCATCGAGTGCGTGCGGATCTGCAGCTCGACCGGCTTGCCCTCGGGCCCGATGACCGTCGTGTGCAGCGACTGGTACATGTTGAACTTGGGCATCGCGATGTAGTCCTTGAACCGGCCGGGGACCGGATTCCACCGCGCGTGGATCGTGCCGAGCGCCGCGTAGCAGTCGCGCACCGACTCGACCAGGACCCTGATACCGACCAGGTCGTAGATGTCGGCGAAGTCCCGGCCGCGCACGATCATCTTCTGGTAGACCGAGTAGTAGTGCTTCGGCCGGCCGGTCACCGTCGCCTTGATCCTGGCCGAGTGCAGGTCGCCCTGGACGATGTCGGTGACCTGCGCCAGGAACTCCTCGCGCTTGGGCGCGCGCTCCGCGACCAGGTGCACGATCTCGTCGTACATCTTCGGGTAGAGGATCGCGAAAGCGAGGTCCTCGAGCTCCCACTTGATCGTGTTCATGCCCAGCCGGTGCGCCAGCGGGGCGTAGATCTCCAGGGTCTCGCGGGACTTCTGCTCCTGCTTCTCCCGCTTCATGTAGCGCATCGTGCGCATGTTGTGCAGCCGGTCGGCGAGCTTGATGACCAGGACCCTGATGTCCCTGGCCATGGCCACGACCATCTTGCGCACGGTCTCGGCCTGCGCCGCCTCGCCGAGCTTGACCTTGTCCAGCTTGGTCACGCCGTCCACCAGCAGCGCGACGGTGTCGCCGAAGTCACGGCGCAGCATGTCCAGGCTGTAGTCGGTGTCCTCGACGGTGTCGTGCAGCAGGCCCGCGCACAGCGTCGGGACGTCCATGCCGAGCTCGGCCAGGATCGTGGTCACCGACAGCGGGTGCGTGATGTACGGGTCGCCGCTCTTGCGCCGCTGGCCGCGGTGGTACTTCTCGGCCACCTGGTACGCGCGCTCGAGCAGCCGCAGGTCGGCCTTCGGGTCGGAGGCGCGCACGATCCGGAACAGCGGCTCGAGCACCGGGTTCGGTCCCCCGGCGCGGGCGCCACCGAGCCGCGCGAGCCTGGCCCGGACGCGGCTGGAGGGCTGGTGCGTCGGCGCGGGCGGCACCGGAACCAGCCGCGGCGTGACGGGCAGCGGCACCTGCTGCGCGGCGGGCGGGCTCGACGCGGCGGACGCCGCGGCCTGTCCGTTCTGCGGCTGAGGCGGGGTGGTGGCCTGTGACGGCGTGGACGCGGACGGCGGCGCGGCGGGCGACGGCTGCGACGGTCCGGCCGGAACGGGCACGGCGGCGGACGGGCGCGGCGGCACGGGCTGCCGCGTCTCGGTCGTGGCCGCTTCGGCCTCCGGCGTCGTCGTCAAGCCACCGCCTCCTCGAGTTCCAGCTAGCGCTGCCTGTTCACCCATGGTATCCGGTGCACGGCCGCACAAGACAGCATGTGATGAGAACACCGGCGCACCCCGCCCGCATTCCTCCCCGCCATCACACCGTGAGCAGGGACTTCACCGGCAACACCGGGCTCTCCTTGGCCAACCTGGCCCGCCCGGGCAGGAAGCTCAGCTCCAGCAGCACGGCCACCCCGACGGTCTGCGCGCCGCACTCGCCGATCGCCTGAAGGGCCGCCGCGGCGGTGCCCCCGGTGGCCAGCACGTCGTCCACGATCAGCACCCGGTCGCCCGGCTGGAACGAGTCCTGGTGGATCTCCAGCACGGCCTCGCCGTATTCCAGCTGGTAGGACACGGCGTAGACCTCGCCGGGCAGCTTGCCCGCCTTGCGCACCGGCACGAAGCCGAAGCCGCCGGACACCGCGACCGGCGCGGCCAGGATGAAGCCGCGCGCCTCGAGCCCGACCACCTTCGTCGCGCCGAGCTCGCGCCCGATCCGGATGAACTCGCCGGTCATCGCGGAGAACGCGGCCGGGTCGGCGAGCAGCGGGGTGATGTCCTTGAAGACGATCCCGGGCTTCGGATAGTCGGCCACGTCCCGGATCCGCGAGCTCAGCAGCGCGGTCAGGTCGGTGTCGGCCGGGGCGGCGTGCGTGGACTCAGTCACCGCAGCACACTACCAACCCCGCCGGAGCGCAAACGCCCTCGCCCCCGGTTCCGCACGGGAACCGGGGGCGAGGGTCGAACGCGCCGGTGTTCAGCGCTTCTTCTTGTTGCTCCGTGGCTGCGGACGCTGGTTGCCGCGCGGCTGGACCTCGCGCTGCGGCGTCCCGGAGCCGGGTGCGGGCACCCGGCCGGCGATCTTGATCGTGCCCGCGCCGACCGGTCCCGGGTCGGGCGCGCCGACCGGCACGGCCTGCTGGACCTGCGCGTCCTCGGCGCCGGAGGCGGCGCGCGCCGCCTCCTTCTTCGCCTTGGCCCGCATCTTGGCGGTGTGCGCGGCGACCGACGGGTTGCGCTCCTTGATCCACACCAGCAGCGGGGCCGCGAGCAGGATCGAGGAGACGGTGCCGGCGGCGATACCGACGAACAGCGCGAGCGCGATGTCCTGGAGCACCACGGCCTCGGACAGCACGCCACCGATCATCAGCGCGATGACCGGGATGACCGCGATGAGCGAGGTGTTCAGCGAACGCATCAGGGTCTGGTTCACGGCCAGGTTCGCGGCCCGGTTGTACGAGAGCCGGTCCGTGTCCACGAACTGCTTGCGGTTCTCGCGGATCTTGTCGAACACGACGACCGCGTCGTAGATCGCGTAGCCGAGGATCGTCAGGAACCCGGTGACGGTGGCCGGCGAGACCTCTAGGCCGGACCACGCGTACACGCCGACAGTGATCACGATGACGTTGAGCAGCGACGCGAGCGCCGCGACGGCCATCTGCCACTCGAAGAAGATCGCCAGATAGATCGTGACCAGGACGAGGAAGACGATCAGCGCCTCGATCGCGTCCTTGGAGACCTGGTGTCCCCAGCTCGCACCGACCGTCTGCACGGTGATCGAGTTGACGCTGATCCCGGCCGCCTTTGCGAGGTCGGCCTTGAGCGTGTTCTCGGTCGTCGCCGAGATGACCGGCGTGGTGACGGTGACCTCGTGGCCCGCGCCGCCGGTGGTGACCGTGAGCTGCTGCACGACCGGGGCGCTGACCCCGTTGTTCACCGCGATCGAGGTGGCCTCGGTGGTGGACAGCGACTGGGTCGGCACCGTCAGCACCGATCCGCCGGTGAAGTCCACGCTGAAGTGCAGCCCGCGCACGCCCAGGCCGAGGACGGCCAGCAGCAGCACGATGCCGAAGGACGCGAACCAGCGCTTGCGGCGGCCGACGACCTCGACCGCGGTCTCGCCGCTGTAGAGCCGGTTGCCGAGCGTGCTGAAATTACCGAGCCGGGACATCTCAGGCCTCCACGCTCTGCTCGTCGTTCTCGGCGTTCTCGTCGCCGCCCGCGGCGGTCTCTGCTTCCATCTTGCGCCGCTCCGCGATGGTCATCCGGCTGCGCGCGCCGGAGCGCTGACCCTGGCCCTGCTGCTTCGGCGAACCGAGGCTCTCCGGGTCGAGTCCGGACCATGGATGGCCGTGGCCGAAGAAGTCGGTCCGGGCGAACAGGGTGACGACCGGCACGGTGAACGTGAAGATGACGACAAGGTCGATCACCGTGGACAGCCCCAGGGTGAACGCGAAGCCCTGCACCGAGCCGACCGTCATCAGGTACAGCACGACGGCGGCGATCAGGGTCACGAGGTCGGACGCGACGACGGTGCGTCGGGCACGCGTCCAAGCGTGCCGCACCGCGGATCGCACGGATCTGCCCTCGCGAAGTTCGTCGCGCAGACGCTCGAAGAACACGACGAAGGAGTCGGCGGTGATACCGATCGCGACGATCAGACCGGCGACGCCGGGCAGCGACAGCGTGAACCCGAGCAGCGGCCCGAACAGGCACGCCAGCGAGTAGGTCAGCGCGGCCGCGACCGCGAGGCTGGAGATCGCCGCCACGGACAGGCCGCGGTAGTACAGGATCACGTACAGGAACACCAGGCCGAGGCCGATCGCGCCGGCGATCAGACCGCCCTGCAGTTCGGAGCCACCGAGCGTCGGGGAGACGATCGAGACCTGGCTCTGCACGAACGTCAGCGGCAGCGAACCGTAGTTCAGCGTGGTGGCCAGCTGGCTGGCCTGGGACTGCGAGAACGAGCCGGTGATCGAGGCGGTGCCGGTGGTGATGGCGCCCTGGTTGACCGCGGGCGCGGACTGCACGACGCCGTCGAGGGTGATGGCGAACTGGCCGTTGCCCTGCTGACTGGAGTACTGCGAGTACAGCGTCGAGGTCTCGGTGGAGAACTCCTTGGTGCCCGTGGGGTCGAAGCTGAGCACGACCTCGTAGGCGCCGGTGGGCAGGCCGTTCGCGGTCACCGGCGTCGCGGTGGCGTTGGTGACGTCCTTGCCGTCGATGACCGAGGGCGCGAGCAGGTACTTGTTGCCGTCGATGCCGCAGGTGGCCAGATAGGCGGTCGGCGAGGCGGCGGTCACGGTCTTGGTGTACGAGCCGTTCTTGCAGTTCAGCGCCTGGAACGCGGCGTACGCCTGCTGCGCCTGGGCGCTGGAGCCCGGGCTCGCGGCGGCGGTCGACGCGGCGCTGCTCGAACTCGAGGCGGACGCGCTATTCGACGCGGTGCCCGTGGTGTCCGGGGAGGCGCTGCTCGTCGCGGCGTCGGGCTTGGCGGCCTCCGACACGGACTGGCCGCTGGCCTTCGCGGTGGTGCTCGCCGAGGAACTGGCCTTCGTCGCGCTCGCCGAAGCGGACGCGGAGCCGGTGGCCTTGGCGGTCGAGGAGCCCGAGGCCGAGGCGCTCGGCGACGCGGTCGTGGGGGTGCCCGCCGATTCGGTCACCACCGGCCGGAAGTACAGGTGGGCGGTGGCGCCGATGGAGTCCACCGTGGACTGCGAGTACTGGCCGGGGATCTCGACGTCGATCGTGTTCGAGCCCTCCTGGGTGACCGTCGCCTCGCTCACGCCGTAGCCGTTGACGCGCTCCTGCATGATGTTCACGGCCTGGCCCATGTCGGCCGCCGACGGGGACCCCTTCGCCAGGTCCGCGGTGAACACCGCGCTGGTGCCGCCGGCCAGGTCGATCGCGAGCCGCGGGTGCGTGGCGTGAACGCCGAACATCGTCGCGTACAGGGCGACCAGGATTACCGCCAGCGCGGCCAGCGGCCGCCAGGACCGCCGATCCGCCACCCCCCGGCTCCTGGTCGAGAGCAGGCCGGAGTACTTATTGCCCCGGGCCTTTTTCGCAGCCACCTTTTGTCTCCTCGGTTATGACATCGCGGACTGGCGCGACGGCGTCCGGTGGGCAGGACGACGCGCGCCGAGGCCGCTCATGACGCCGGTATGTCCGTTCCGCCCGGGTATGAGGACGGAGGCGGCGCCGGGTCGGTTCCCCGTGGGCGCGCTCCCCCGACCCCCGTCCGGTCGGCGTCGCCGGCCTTAGACCTTCTGCTCGTCCTTGGCGTCCTCGGGCTGCTGCTCCGCGGCGGTCTCCTCGACGGTCTCCGACTCCTCGACCTCGGCGTCCGGCTCGATGCCGAGCGCCTCGGCCTCGGGGGTGATGACGCCGGCGATGGCCTGCTTGGTGAACTTGAGCTTCACCCCGGGCGTCGTCTCGACGAGGACGTATTCGTCGGTCAGGTCGGTGACGGTGCCTACGAGCCCGCCGATGGTGCGCACCTCGGCGCCGACCGCGAGCGCGGACTGCATGGCGTTCGACTGGGCGGCCTGCCGCTTGCGGCCACGGGTCGTCATGAAGATCATCAACGCGCCGAAGACGACTACGTAGATCAGAATCAGGGTCACGGTTATCGGCTGTTCTTCCGGGATCGCGCCTGGCGCACCAGGTTGCGGTCGGTGTTGAGGAGCGCGTCGGCACGCGGTCGGGCACTCCAGGTCACGCGGAGTCTATGCGGTCACACTTGGCGAGACAATCAGGCTAACGTCCGCGCATGCGTATGTTCGCCGAACAGTGACCCGCCGGTTAGGGCCGCCGGTGGCCTGATACCAGCAAAGCCGCTCACGTCGCCCCTGTCCACCTGCGCGGCAGTCGGTCCCCGCATCCGCCCCCCACCTGCGCGGGCACGCCGCCGACGGGAGTTTTCTTAACCGGCTATCAGGAAACCCCCGGCCCCCGTGCGGGCGGGAATGTCAGACTCCTACTGATCCGGTTCCGGGAACAGCGTCTCCTGGCCCGCCCCGGGCGCGGTACGCGGCATCGGCAGGTCGAGGTGCCGCCAGGCCGCCGCGGTCGCGATCCGGCCGCGCGGGGTGCGCGCGAGCAGGCCCTGCCTGACCAGGAAGGGCTCGGCCACCTCCTCGACCGTGTCGGTCTCCTCGCCGATCGCCACGGCCAGCGTGGACAGGCCCACCGGCCCGCCCTGGAACAGGTTGAGCAGCGCACCGAGCACGGCCCGGTCCAGCCGGTCGAGCCCGCGCTCGTCCACCTCGTACACCGCGAGCGCCGCGCGGGCCGCCCCGACCGTGCCCCGGCCGTCCCCCTTGACCTGGGCGAAGTCGCGCACCCGGCGCAGCAGCCGGTTCGCGATGCGCGGGGTGCCGCGGGAGCGCGAGGCGATCTCGGCGGCGGCCTCGAGGTCGACGTCCAGGTCGAGCAGCCGCGCCGAGCGGTGCACGACCTGCTCCAGGTCGGCCGGCTCGTAGAACTCCATGTGCGCGGTGAAGCCGAAGCGGTCGCGCAGCGGCGCGGGCAGCAGCCCGGACCTGGTCGTCGCGCCGACCAGCGTGAACGGCGGCAGCTCCAGCGGGATCGCCGTCGCCCCGGGCCCCTTGCCGACGATCACGTCGACGCGGTAGTCCTCCATCGCCATGTACAGCATCTCCTCGGCCGGCCGGGACATCCGGTGGATCTCGTCGAGGAAGAGCACCTCGCCCTCGGTCAGCGAGGAGAGGATCGCGGCCAGGTCCCCCGCGTGCTGGATCGCCGGCCCCGAGGTGATCCGGATCGGCGTGCCGAGCTCGTTGGCGATGATCATGGCCAGGGTCGTCTTGCCCAGTCCCGGCGGGCCGGCCAGCAGGATGTGGTCGGGCGCGGTGCCGCGGCCCTTGGCCCCGTGCAGCACGAGTTCGAGCTGCTGGCGGACCTTGTGCTGGCCGACGAAGTCCGCGAGGGCCTTCGGGCGCAGCGCGGCCTCGGCGGCCCGCTCCTCGGAGTCGGCCCCGCCGTCCACGAGCCGGTTTTCCATCTCTCAGCTTCCCCCGTCTAGCGGCGCATGGAGCGCAGCGCGGCGCGTAGCAGAACCGGAAGTTGCGGGCTCTCGCCCCTCGCCTCGGACTCGGCGGCCAGCGGCTCGACCTCGGCCAGTGCGCCCTCGGCGTCGCGGGCGGTCCAGCCGAGACCGGTCAGCGCCTCGAGCAGCTGGCCGCGCCACGGCGTGACCCCCGGCGCCGGCGGCTCGCCGCTGCGCCCGGCCGGCACCTTCCCGGTCGGGTCGCCGAGCCGGCCCTTGAGCTCGATGAGCAGCTTCTGCGCGCCCTTCGGCCCGATGCCCGGCACGAGCGTCAGCGCCTTGACGTCCTGGGTGGCGAAGACGGTGCGCAGGGTGTCCGGCCGGTGCGTGGCGAGCATGGCCATCGCGACGCGCGGCCCCACCCCGCTGGCCGTCTGCGCGACCTCGAACACCACGCGCTCGTCCTCGCTGCCGAAGCCGTAGAGCGTGAGCGAGTCCTCGCGCACGATCAGCGTCGTGTGCAGCCGCGCGGGCTGACCGAGCGTCAGTTCGGCGAGCGTGTCCGGGTTGCAGTGCACCAGCAGCCCCACCCCGCCCACCAGCACGACGGCTCCCTCCGGGACGAGCGAGACGACCTCGCCCTCGACGAAGCTGATCACCTGAAGCTTCAACACCTTTCGTTCGCTGCGCCGACGAGATCACCTGAAGCCACTGTGCCGATTCCTGCCTTTGGCCCTGTGCAACGGAACGCTACCGGAGTCCGCCGACAGTCCCTGCCTTTCCATCGCCGCGGCGATCCGGTCCGCCGCGCCGCCGCGCCAGACATGGCAGATGGCCAGCGCCAACGCGTCGGTCGCGTCCACCGGTTTAGGTGCCTCGGCGAGTTTGAGCACCCGCACGACCATCGCGGCGACCTGCTCCTTCTGCGCCCGGCCGTCCCCGGTGACCGCGGCCTTGACCTCGCTGGGCGTGTGCAGCGCGACCGGCAGACCGCGCCGGGCGGCGGCGACCATCGCGACCCCCGCGGCCTGCGCCGTACCCATGATGGTGCGCACGCCCTCCTGCGCGAACATCCGCTCCACCGCGACCGCGTCGGGCTGATACTCGTCGAACCACTCCGCGATCTGCACGTCGATGCCGAGCAGGCGCTCGTGGATCGGCGCACCCGCCGGGGTACGGATGACCCCGGCCGCGACCATGGTCAGCGGCGCGCCGAGCCGCCCGTCCACCAGCCCGATCCCCATCCGGGTCAAGCCGGGGTCAACTCCGAGCACGCGCATCCCGCCAATCTATCGGGTCCGTCGGACACCGCGTGCGAACACCCGTAAGCGAATACTGACGCCCGTGCGTGAGAGAGGTGTGGACCACAGACCCGAAGAGGATTTCGCGGAGTGCTACCGGGCGGCCAAGGATGCCCGCCGTCGCCGCTGCGGGCGTTAGACCGGCTTCTCCGTGCACACGGACGCGAAGACCGGCGTCGTGACGCTGACCGTCCATCAGTTCATGAACGAGTCCGAGGTGACGAAGCTGCTCGCCGAGGCGGGGATCCCGGCTGTGGTCTACTCCGAGCCCGCCACCGCCCACGGGATCGTCTGGCCGTGCAACTGGGCCGGAGCGAGCGTGATCGATTCGGGCAAGGTCATCGTTCATATGACGAGCCCGAGCGATGTGGTGTTCGAGATCAACCGGTACGCGATGCCGCACGGTTCGGTGGTCGCTTTCGACTTCATCTCGCTCACCATGCCGAACGGAACCACGAACACCGTGGCCGCGCAGCTGCTCTCCGCCGCGCCGACCTCCGGAACGCCGATCAGCTGCGCCGCGGGTGTCAGTCAGTCGACGACCACGTGGATTTGGACTCAAGTTCACTCAAGTAGCCCGCACGCGTCTCTTCATCAATGAACGCGGCCTCAAAGGAGTTGCGGGCCAGCGTGAAGATCTGATCATCGGTCAGTTCCAGCGCCGCCGTGACTCCGTCGAGGTTCTCCTGCACGTAGCCGCCGAAGTAGGCCGGGTCATCCGAGTTCACCGTGGCGACGAGCCCGGCCTCCAGCATGCGCTTGAGCGGGTGGAAGCCGAGGTGGTCCACGGCGCGCAGCCGCACGTTCGAGAACGGGCACACCGTCAGCGGAACGCGCTCATCGCGCAGCCGTTTGACCAGCTCAGGGTCGTCCATGGAGCGGATGCCGTGGTCGATGCGCTCGACTTTCAACACGTCCAGCGCCTCCCAGACGTACTCCGCCGGGCCCTCCTCCCCCGCGTGCGCCACGCAGCGCAGCCCCATTTCGCGGGCACGCTCGAAGACCGCGGCGAACTTCGCGGGCGGATTGCCGACCTCGGCGGAGTCGAGACCGACCGCGATGATCTTGTCGAGATGCTTCTCGGCCGCCGCGAGGGTGTCGAAGGCCGACTCCGCCGACTGATCGCGGAGAAAACACAGGATGAGGCCACTGCCGATTCCGAAACGCTCACGACTGGTCGAAAGCGACTCGTGCAGTCCGTTGACCACAACGTCGAACGCCACACCGCGCGCCATATGAGCCTGCGGATCGAAGAAGATCTCCGCGTGACGCACGCCGTCCGCCTGAGCACGCCTCAGATACGCGTCGGCGAGGTCGGAGAAGTCGCGCTCGGTCCGCAGCACGGCCATGAGCTCGTAGTACAAGTCCAGGAAGGACTGCAGATCCGTGAATGCGTACGCCTCGCGCAGCGCGGCCGCGTCCGCGAAGGGCAGCTCGACACCGTTCCGCTCGGCCAGCGCGAAGGCGAGTTCGGGCTCGAGGGTGCCCTCGACATGCAGATGGAGCTCGGCTTTCGGGATCGGCATCCACCGAGAATACCGATCAAGAAGGCCGAGCTCCACGAAGTCTCGCGCCGGGCGCGGGTCACTCCGCGTCGAGGACCGCCATGATCTCGTCGCTGACGTCGAAGTTCGCGTAGACGTTCTGCACGTCGTCGCTGTCCTCGAGCACGTCGATCAGCTTGAAGATCTTGCGCGCGCCCTCTTCGTCCAGCGCGATCTGCATGGTCGGCAGGAACGGGGACTCGGCCGAGTCGTACTCGAGCTTCGCCTCCTGCAGCGCGGTACGCACCGGGATCAGGTCGCCGGGCTCCGAGATGATCTCGAAGGCCTCGCCGATGTCGTTGACCTCCTCGGCGCCCGGCTCGAGCACCACCTCGAGCAGCGCGTCCTCGGTCACCCCGTCCGCCTTGGGCACGATGACCTGGCCCTTGCGTCCGAACAGGTAGGAGACCGAACCCGGGTCGGCCATCGAACCGCCGTTGCGGGTCATCGCCACCCGCACCTCGGAGGCGGCGCGGTTGCGGTTGTCGGTGAGGCACTCGATCAGCACCGCCACGCCGTTCGGGCCGTAGCCCTCGTACATGATGGTCTGCCAGTCGGCGCCGCCGGCCTCGGCACCCGAACCGCGCTTGACCGCGCGATCGATGTTGTCGTTCGGGACCGAGCTCTTCTTCGCCTTCTGGATCGCGTCGAACAGGGTGGGGTTGCCCGCCGGGTCGCCGCCGCCGGTGCGCGCCGCGACCTCGATATTCTTGATCATCTTCGCGAAGAGCTTGCCGCGCTTGGCGTCGATCACGGCCTTCTTGTGCTTGGTGGTCGCCCACTTGGAGTGGCCGGACATAGCCCTCGCTCCTTCTTCAACGTACGCGTGCGCAGCCCTGCGCACCCTGACTCAACCAAAGTCTGCTCAGCGCGCCGCCCGCACCATTTCCGCGAACACACCGTGGACCCGGTGGTCCCCGGTGAGCTCCGGGTGGAAGGACGTCGCCAGCAGATTCCCCTGCCGAACGGCGACGATCCTACCTGGAACCGCGCCGCCGTATTCCGAGTCGCCCGCGACGCTCGCAACTCTGCCGTCAGCGGCACCACCACTCACACGCGCGAGCACCTCGACACCGCTCGCGCCCTCGTCCACCGACTCGACCCACGGCGCCCGGATGAACACCCCGTGCAGCTCGCCGTCGATCCCGGTGAAGGAGATCGGGCCCTCGAAGGAGTCCACCTGCCGACCGAAGGCGTTGCGGCGCACCGTGATCGCTATGCCGCCGAAGGTCTGCTGACCGGCCGCGGCGTCGAGCACATGGTCGGCCAGCATGATCATCCCGGCGCACGAGCCGTACGCGGGCATTCCCTCGTCCAGGCGCTTGCGGATCGGGTCGAAAAGGTCGAAGGCGACCGCCAGCTTCCACATCGCGGTGGACTCGCCACCCGGGATGACCAGGCCGTCGACCGCGTCCAGCTCGCTCGCCCGGCGCACGGCCACGGCGCGCGCGCCGACCGCCTCCAGGGCCTCGGCATGCTCGCGTACGTCGCCCTGCAGCGCGAGCACGCCGATCGTCACGTCGTCTCTCACGTGCTTCGGTTACCTGTTCCCACTACCAGCCGCGATTGGCGTAGCGCTCGTTCTCGGGCAGCGTGTCGCAGTTGATGCCGACCATGGCCTCGCCCAGACCGCGGGAGACCTTGGCGAGCACGTCCGGGTCGTCGTGGAAGGTGGTGGCCTTCACGATCGCGGCGGCGCGCTTGGCCGGGTCGCCGGACTTGAAGATGCCCGAGCCGACGAACACGCCCTCCGCGCCGAGCTGCATCATCATCGCCGCATCGGCCGGCGTCGCCAGGCCGCCGGCGGTGAACAGCACCACCGGGAGCTTGCCGGTGCGCGCCACCTCGGCCACGATCTCGTACGGGGCCTGCAGGTTCTTCGCGGCCAGGTAGAGCTCGGACTCGTCGAGCGTGCCCAGCTTGCGGATCTCGGCGCGGATCTGCCGCATGTGCCGGGTCGCCTCGACCACGTTGCCGGTGCCGGCCTCGCCCTTGGAGCGGATCATCGCCGCGCCCTCGGCGATCCGGCGCAGCGCCTCGCCCAGGTTGGTCGCGCCGCAGACGAAGGGGACGGTGAAGGCCCACTTGTCGATGTGGTGCGTCTCGTCGGCCGGGGTGAGCACCTCGGACTCGTCGACGTAGTCCACGCCCAGCGACTGCAGCACCTGCGCCTCGACGAAGTGGCCGATCCGCGCCTTGGCCATCACCGGGATGGACACGGCGCTGATGATGCCGTCGATCATGTCCGGGTCGGACATGCGGGCCACGCCGCCGTCCTTGCGGATGTCGGCCGGGACCCGCTCCAGGGCCATGACGGCGACCGCGCCGGCGTCCTCGGCGATCTTCGCCTGCTCGGGGGTGACCACGTCCATGATCACGCCGCCCTTGAGCATCTCGGCCATTCCGCGCTTGACCCGCGCGGTGCCAAGCTGCGGCGCCTGAGCCGATTCGGTGGGGTTGCTGGACACGTCTACCTCGCTCGGAGCGTCTTGGGCGTAAGGGATACCCCACCATCTTACGATGACGTCATCGGGTGATCGGTTCGCACCGTGTCGGGAGCTGCCCCGACCGGACTTACAGTCTGCGCCCGAGCAGTCGGCTCAACAGACAAAGCCGACGGTCATCGGGCCACGCCAAACCCGCGCCCGCGCCGATCCACGCGGCTCAGCGGTCGAAACCGACGGTCATCGGGCCACGCCAACCCCACCCACACGCCGACCACCCCAGCTCAGTGGGTGAAGCCGACAGCCGTCGGGCCCAGGAACCCCACCCACACGCCGACCCACCCCGGCTCAGCGGTCGAAGACTGCGGGCGGCTCGTCGTCGATCTCGAAGCTCGGCTTGTCCGGCGCACGTCCGGCGAGCCGGAACGCCCGCACCATCCGATGCGACCGCAGCAGCCGCACCGCGCGCACCGACTCGTTGTGAAAGCGACGCGCGAGCTGCACCCGCCGCATCGCCTTGCCCAGCTCGTCGAGCAGGTCCGGCCCGTCCGGATGCGCCCGCACATGCTCCCCCTGCGCCGGATCCTCGAACGCCGCACGCACGTCCCTGGTCAATGCCGACTCCGCAGCCTCCCGCTCATCCGCCGCCGCGATCTCCGCCGCCCGCGCCCCGGACGCCAGGATCAGCGCCGTAGCCGGATCCAGCAGCCCACTGCGCGCCAACTCGAGCACCGCGGTGGACCGACGCAGCAATTGCGCGTCCAACGCCACCCGCGCAGCGTCAAGCCGCACGTGCAGCCGGTCCAGCCGCGTAGCCGTCCAGCTCAGATAGAGCCCGAAGAGGATCACCAGCACCGCGACGAGGACAACCGTCCCCGAGTACTGCGTCAGCACCAGCCTCATCGCGCACCTCCGGTCCGCGTCGCCGCACGCGCGACCACATGCCGCCGCCGTCCACCGTCGCCGCGCCGCCTCATCAGGTGCTGCCGATCCCCGTCACCGCACGTACTGCCACCCGCCACCGACGTCCACCGTCCCCGCTGCCGCCTCATCGCGCACCCGAGCCCCTGCGCCGCACGCGCGGCCACATGCCGCCGACGTCCATCATCTGCAGGCCGCCTCATCGCGTGCCGGCGTTCTCGGCCGTGACGTGGGCCGTGGACTCGGTGACCATCTCGTAGACGGACAGGATGTCGCCGGCCACGACCGACCAGTCGTACTTGCGTACCGCCTCGCTCTGCGCGGCACGCAGGGCCCTGCGTCGCGACGGATCGCCGAGCAGCGAGAGGGCCTCGCGTGCCAACGCCGCCGAATTCCCGTTCGGGAACATCGCGCCCGCCGCGCCGCCCTCCAGCACCAGCGAGAACGCGTCGAGATCGCTCGCGAGCACCGGGGCGCCCCCGCTCATCGCCTCGACCAGGATGATGCCGAAGGACTCGCCGCCGGTGTTCGGCGCGCAGTACACGTCGACGGACTGGAACAGCCGCCCCTTGTCCTCGTCGCTCACCATGCCGAGGAACTCGACGTGCTCGCGCACGTGCGCCGGAACATTCCGCAGCACCTCGTCCTCGTCCCCGCGCCCGGCGACCAGCAGCCGGGTACGCGGCCGCGCCGCCACGATCGCGGGCAACGCCTCGAGCAGCACGGAAAGCCCCTTGCGCGGCTCACCGAAACGCCCGACGAAGCCGATCGTGCCGCCGTCATCCCGCTGATCCGGCGGCGTCTGCCACTCGGGTCGCGGCCGGAGCGCGGAGAAGTACCCGACGTCCACTCCGTTGGGAATCACGACGGCGTCCCCACCTATGTGCTCCACGAGCGTGCGCCGCGCGTACTCGCTGACCGCGATCCGGGCGTTGATCTTCTCCATGGCCGAGGCCACTATCGGCGCGCCGGCCAGCATCGCCCGCGAGCGCGGATTCGCGGTGTGGAAGGTCGCCACGATCGGCCCGCTCGCGGCCCAGCACGCAAGCAGCGAGAGCGACGGCGTGCCGGGCTCGTGGACGTGCAGCACCTCGAAATTGCCGTCGTGAATCCACCGCCGCACCCGCGCGGCGGACAGGAAGCCGAAGCTCAGCCTGGCCACCGACCCGTTGTACGGCACCGGGATCGCCCGCCCCGCGGACTGCACGTAGGGCGGCAGTTCGGTGTCCTCGTCCGCAGGCGCGAGCACGGACACCTCGTGCCCGAGCTTGATCAGGTACTCGGCGAGGTCGCGGATGTGGAACTGCACGCCCCCCGGCACGTCCCAGGAATAGGGACAGACGATCCCGATCCTCACCGCGCGCCGTCCGCCTCGACCGCGAGCGATGTGTTCGGAGACGCGGAAGCAGAGCCGCGGGCTGTGGAAGTCGCGGTCGACGGTGGATCGCTCGGTGGCGGATCGGTCGACGGTGGATCGGTCGACGGTGGATCGGTCGACAGCCGATCGGCCGACAGCGGCTCGGCCGACGCCTCCGGCGGACCGGTGCTCTCCCCCGACTCATCGCGCTCGTCCGAACCGCCGCTCTCCTTCGTATCGCCGTCCCCTTCTGCGGGCCTGTTATTAATGGGCTTGGGGGCGCGATCCGGGTCGAGGTCGACGAGCCAGAGGCGCTGCAGCATGTGCCAGTCAGCGGGGTGCGCGGCGATGCCCTCGGCGAAGGTGTCGGCGACGCGTTGGCACAGCTGTGCGGTCTTCTGCTGCTTACTGCCTTCGGCGGGCACCTCGAGCTCCGGCCAGACCTTGGCGTACTGCACGCCCTCGCCGTACCAGAGGGTGACCGGGCACAGCGCGGCTCCGGTCGCGAGGGCGAGCGCGGCCGGCCCAGCGGGGATTTTAGTCGTCTCGCCGAAGAACTCGACCGGCACGCCGCTGTCGGTCAGGTCGCGCTCGGCCACCAGGCACACCATCCCACCCGACTTCAGCCGCCGCATCAGGCCGGCGAAGGTGCCGGTGCCGCCGGTGAGCGGGAGCACTTCCATGCCGATGGACTCGCGGTAGCGCAGCCAGCGCTCGAAGAGCTTCTCCGGTTTGAGCCGCTCGGCGACGGTGGTGAAGCCGTCGCCGACGGTCGCGGCCCAGGCACCCGCATGGTCCCAGTTCCCCATGTGCGGGAGCGCCAGGACGACGCCGCGGCCCGAGGCGAGCGTGTCCCGCAGCATCTGCTCGTTCTCGACGATGAAGGTCTCGTTCACGCGCTCGCGCGACCAGGTCTCCAGCCGGAACGTGTCGCAGTAGTAGCGCAGGTAGTTGCGCATCCCCTGCTTGGACACGGTGCGGATCTGGTCTTCGGTGGCGGAGGGCCCGAGCACGCGCGCGAGGTTGGCTTCGAGCCGCAGCACGCTCTTGCCGCGCTTGCGCCAGGCACGGTCCGCGGCCAGCCGGAACAGGCCGTACGCCGCACGCTCCGGCAGGTGCCGCACGACGGCCCACCCGGTCGCGTACGCGCGGTAGGCCAGCTCGTCTTTCAGGTCGCTCACGACGCCTCCCCCACCCCGCGCGCGAGGCTGTTCAATCCCTGTTCCCCATCGAAGTCGCTCACGGGGTCTCCTGGTCGTTCACGGCGGGCTCTGGTTCAGGGGCGCCGGCCGCGGTCGGGGCGTTCGGGTCGGGCAGGCCGCCCTGCCCTGCAGCGGCCAGGGCCAGCGCCTGCTTGCGTACGAACAGCATCCGCTGGATGACCGTGCAGGTCGAGCCCGCGGCGAGCGCCCAGAAGGCGATCGCCTGGATGTACGGCACGCCGAGGCCGTCGAGACCGGTGGACACCAGCGAGCCGACCAGCCGCTCGCCGCGCTCGACGTAGCCGACGTCGCAGCGGAAGCCGAGGGACTCCGCCTTCGCCCGCGCGTACGAGGTGACCGAGCCGGAGATCAGGCAGATCATGCAGGCCAGGAACATGCCCAGCTTCTGGTGCACCGCGAAGTAGTAGGCGAGCGAGCCGAAGATCGCCGCGTCGCCGAAGCGGTCCAGCGTCGCGTCCAGGAACCCGCCCCACTTCGAGACGCGGCCGGACAGCCGGGCCATCGTCCCGTCGAGCAGGTCGGAGAAGATGAACGCCGTCACCGCGAGGGTGCCGCCGAGCATCCAGCCGCGCGGGAAGAGCAGGATCGCGCTGGCGCACACGCCGAGCGTGCCGATCAGGGTGACCGTGTCCGGGCCGACGCCGAGCCGCAGCAGAAGCCGTGCGGTGGGCGTGATGGCACGGGTGAAGAATGCCCGCGCGTAGCGATTGAGCATCGGTGAGGTATCCCAGCATCGGCGACGGTCGGCGGTTTCCGGCCCGCTTGAGCGGACCGGCGCCCATGGTATTGGACAGCACGGTGGGCGCGAATTTCACCTCCCCGGCGCCCGGGTGAAACGCTGGTGTCTGAGGTTGTGCCACTCCGCAAAGAGGAGTTGTCTACCTGTCATACGAATCGTTACCAAACGATCACTTTCGGAGGTGCGGCCATGGCTGAAAAAGGTGGCGGTCACGGAGGCCAAGCGGGGGCCGGGGGCGCGTGTGCCCCGACGCGCAGCGCGGCCATTCGGAACGTGGTACTCGTGGGGCACACCGGGGCGGGGAAGACGACGCTGGTCGAAGCCCTGCTCGCCGCTGCCGGTTCGATCGGCCGGACCGGCCGGATCGAGGACGGCAACACGGTCTCCGACTTCGAGGAGATCGAGCACCGGCTCGGCCGTTCGGTGAGCCTGGCCGCCGCGCCGATCGAGGTGGACGGCGTCAAGGTGAACCTCCTCGACGCCCCGGGCTACGCGGACTTCGCCGGGGACCTGCGCGCCGGGTTGCGCGCGGCGGACGCCGCGCTGTTCGTGGTCTCCGCCTTGGACGGTCTGGACGGCTCGACCCAGCTGCTCTGGGAGGAGTGCGCGGCCGTCGGCCTGCCCCGCGCCGTGGTGGTCACCAAGCTGGACGCGGCCCGCGCCGACTTCGACGAGATGGTGCTGATCTGCCAGCGGGTGTTCGGCGACGGGGTGGCCCCGCTCTACCTGCCGCTGCTCGACGACCAGGAGCAGGTGGCCGGGCTGATCGGTCTGCTCAGCCAGCAGATCTTCGACTACAGCGGCGGGGGGCGCACGGTCGTCGCGGCGGATCCTGAGCATCTGGAGCTGATCGAGCCCGCGCGCAACGCGCTGATCGAGGGGATCATCGCGGAGAGCGAGGACGAGACCCTGATGGACCGCTACCTCGGCGGCGAGGAAATCGACGTCAAGGTTCTGATCGACGACCTGGAGACGGCCGTCGCGCGCGGGCACTTCTATCCCGTGCTGCCGGTCTCGGCGCTCTCCGGCGTCGGAACGCAGGAGCTGTTCGAGCTGGTCACGCAGGGCTTCCCGGCGCCCGGCGAGCACCTGATCCCGGCCGTGACGACTCCGGAAGGCGACCCCAAGGCCCCGCTCAGCTGCGACCCGGAAGGCCCGCTGGTCGCCGAGGTGGTGAAGACGACCTCCGACCCCTACGTCGGCCGGATCTCGCTGGTGCGCGTCTTCTCCGGCACGCTGCGCCCCGACCAGCCGGTGCACGTGTCTGGACACGGAATGGCCGAGCGCGGCCATCCGGACCACGACGTGGACGAGAAGGTCGGCGCCCTGTCGAGCCCGCTGGGCAAGACCCAGCGCCCGGTCGAGTTCGCGGTCGCGGGCGACCTGGTCGCCGTCGCCAAACTGGCGCACGCCGAGACCGGCGACACGCTCTCCGCCAAGGAGGACCCGGCGCTGATGGAGCCCTGGGTCATGCCGGATCCGCTGCTGCCGGTGGCCGTCACCGCGCACGCGAAGTCGGACGAGGACAAGCTCTCGCAGGCCCTTTCGCGGCTCGTCGCGGAAGACCCGACGCTGCGGCTGGAGATCAACCCGGAGACGCACCAACTGGTGCTGTGGTGCCTCGGCGAGGCGCACCGGGACGTGCTGCTCGACCGGCTGGCGAACCGCTACGGCGTCGCGGTGGAGACGGTGCCGCACCGGGTCTCGCTCCGGGAGACCTTCGCCGCCGCGGCCAAGGGGCGCGGCCGGCATGTGAAGCAGTCCGGCGGCCACGGCCAGTACGCGATCTGCGAGATCGAGGTCGAACCCCTGCCGAACGGCGGCGGCTTCGAGTTCGTCGACAAGGTCGTCGGCGGCGCGGTACCCCGGCATTTCATCGCCTCCGTCGAGAAGGGCGTGCGGGCCCAGATGGAGCGCGGAGTGCTCGCCGGGTACCCGGTCATCGACCTGCGGGTGACGCTCGTGGACGGCAAGGCGCACTCCGTGGACTCCTCGGACATGGCCTTCCAGACGGCCGGCGCCCTCGCGCTGAGGGACGCCGCCGGACAGGCCAAGCCGGCGCTGCTCGAGCCGGTCGACGCGGTCGAGATCACGCTGTCCGACGAGTTCGTCGGCGCGGTGCTCGGCGACCTGAGCGGACGGCGCGGCCGCGTGCTGGGCACCGAGCCCGTGAGCAACGGCAGGACGCTGGTACGCGCCGAGGTCCCGGCCACCGGACTGGCCCGATACCCGGTCGAACTGCGCTCGCTTTCGCACGGCACCGGCCAGTTCACCCGCGGCTACCTGCGGCACGAGCAGATGCCCCCGAGCCTGGCCGCCAAGGTCATCGAGGCCGAGGCGAAGTGAGGGCACGCCTGCGGGCGCTCGGGACGGAGGGCCCGTCCCCGCACTGAGCAGTCGGCCGGCGCGCGCTCGCAGAAGTCGTGCGGCGGCCGAGATCGCGGGGCGGAGAAGGCGTATTCGCCCGCCCGACCCGCCCCGCGCGCTCCACTCCCCGACCCGTACGCCGATCCATGCACCGGCCCGTACTCCGACCGATCCGGCAATCCATCCGTCCATGTCCCCTGATACACCTTTCAGCCCGATTCATTGCCGTGTATCCAGGAGAACGCACGAAATCCGGCTTTGGTGCATGGAATCGGAGATCTTATTCGGGTCGTGATCAACGGACCCTTATGTTGGGAAGATTCAGCCCGAGAAGCGCAGAGTAATCCGACTAATGGCACCGGATACGTCGCGACCAAGCCGCAGCGTCGCCCGCCCTGAGACACCTCGCACCGCCAGCACACCCTGGAAGCGTGCGACGTCGGCGTCTTCGAAACGTTCGGACAGCAACTCGAACTCGTCCACCGGCTCGTCGCCCAGATCCGTGTAATCGGCCAGCGCGGCGGCGTCGAGCAGCGCCGCGTACCCGCTCGGCGTCGCCAGCACGGCAACCTCGGTCCACGCGACCGGTTCGGGCTCCGTCAGCCTCACCTCCAACCCGCCGTCCCGAGCCGCCGCCGGGAAGCAACCGGTCGGCAGTCCCTCGAGAATCGGGCGGGCGTCGGCGAAGAGTGCGGCCGCGTCCCCCGCGATCAGCACCCCGGTCGGCAGTTCGAGTTGAAGATCGTTCACGCGGCCAAGTCTAGGCCGCAGCGCTGTCAGTACTGTCGGCTACGCTGTGCGCACCGCGTGGATCGGCTATGGCCAGACAGGGAAGGAGAGCGATGGGCTCGATCAGGTTTTCGCTGCTCGGTGCGCTCCGTGTCACCACCACAGCCGACACGAACGGAACAGCCGATGCAACCGAAATCGAGATCCGCGGCAAGGTCCGGCAGACGCTTCTCGCCGCCTTGCTGCTGCAGGCCGGAACCGTCGTCTCGCTTGACCGACTAGTGGATCTGCTGTGGACGGTAGAGCGCGACCACCGGTCGGATGCGCGCATCTACAACCAGATCACCCGCTTACGCCAGGCGCTGCCGGGCGCGGGCGACCGTGTCAGAGCCGTGCCTCCGGGCTACCTGATCGAGGTCGAACCCGGCGAGTTGGACCTGCATGTATTCGCCGACCACAATGCCGCGGCACGAGCCGCGGCCGCGAACGGTGACTGGGGCACGGCTTCGCGGCATTACTCCGCTGCTCTGAAGTTGTGGCGGGGCGCTCCGTTGGCCGACATCCCCGCGCTCGCGGGGCTCCCCGAAGTGCTGCGCCTGGACGAAGAGCGCTGGGCGGCAGTGCTCGGTCGTGGCGAGGCGGAGCTGAATCTCGGCAAGCACGTCGAGCTCATCCCGGAACTACGTGGACTGGCGAAAGCAGAACCGGAACGAGAGCCGCTTCATCGGCAACTGATGCTCGCGCTCTACCGCAGCGGCAGGCGGGGTGAGGCTCTCGACGTGTACCGCGCGCTGAGCCGGACACTGGACGAGCGTTTCGCTCTCGAACCGGGCGCGGAGACGCGAGAACTGCACGAACGCATCCTTCGCGACGACTCGGCACGCAATCAATTGCCCGCCGACACCCGCCTGTTCACCGGCCGGGAGTCCGAGGTGGATCGGCTCCTCGCGCTGGCGAAAACCGCTGCGGAACAGGACGGTATACGTTCGCCGGGAGCGGTCTCGATCTCGGCCGTAGACGGTCTCGGCGGCGTCGGGAAGAGCGCGCTGGCCGTCCACGTGGCGCACCAGCTCGGCGGCCTGTTCCCGGACGGACGACTGTTCATCGACCTGCGCGGCCACACGAGGGATCTGGAGCCGCTCGACCCGCACGCCGCGCTCGGCTACCTGCTGCGCTCGCTCGACTTGTCCGAGCAGCACATCGCGGCCGACGCGGCCGGCCGGGCCGTTCAGCTGCAGGAACGACTGACCGGGACCAGGACCCTGGTCGTGCTGGACAACGCCGAGTCCGCCGAACAGGTCCGCCCGCTGCTGCCCGAAGTGCCCGGCTGCATGGCACTGATTACCAGCCGCGCACGGCTCGCGGATCTGCGTGGCGCGTACGCGTTCCGCCTCGATGTGCTCCCCGTCGCCGCTGCCCGCGACCTGCTGTACGTGGCGGCCGGGAAGAACCGAATACAGACGGACGACCCAGCTCTCGACGATCTGGTCGAACTCTGCGGCCGCATCCCGCTCGCGCTCAGGATCATCGCCGCCAGGCTGCGCCACGATCCGTCGCTCTCGGTGGCATCGCTCGCGGCGCTGCTGCGCGCGGAAGGTGGGCGGCTACGAAACCTGCGTGACGACGAGCGTGGCCTGACGGACATCTTCGAGTCCTCCTACGCAGCGTTGTCAGAGACGTGCAGACGCGCCCTACGTCTGCTGGGCCTCATGCCAGGGATCGAGTTCGGCGCACACGCCGCTGCCGCCGCATTCGACCTCGAACCTGCGGAGACAGCCGAGGTGCTGGGCTCGCTCGTGGCCCACAGCCTGCTGATGGAGCCGAATCCGGGCCGCTATCGATTCCACGATCTGATGCGCTTGTACGCGCGCGAGTTGGCAGAGCGGGATGAGTCGGGGCCGACGCGTCACGAGGCGATGGAACGGCTGCTCTACTGGTTCGCGGCCACCACGCGCGACGCCGCTACTGTCGCCCATCCGATCTGGCAGGGCCAGGAACTTCCACCACGCGTCGGTTCAGCCTCGCCCCTCCTGATGACGGAGGTGCAGCAGGCCTTGGATTGGTACGACTTGGAACGTGAAAACCTGCTCGCGGCGGTGAGTGCGGCCGAGCGCGAGGGGCTGCCGACGTACGGATGGCTGCTGCCCGTCGTCATGTGGCCGTTTACGGAGCTCAGAGGCATAGCGGGCGATCGCCTCGTGCTCGCCGAAATCGGGTTGCGGTGTGCCGAAGCCGTCCAGGACACAGCCGGCCGCAACCTGATGCTGCGGTGCAAGAGCACCGCGCTCGCCGAAGCGGGCCGGTTCGACGACGCGATCGATGCCGGGCAACTGTCGCTGAAGTACGCACGCCAAGACGGGGACCAGCTTGAGGAGGCGAGGCTGCTTTCGAATCTCAACACGTCCTACCATCGTGCCCAGCGGTTCGACGAGGCCCTTGACCACGGCCAGCAGGCGCTGCGACTGTTCGAGGCACTCGGCAGGGAGGACCTGGGGGTCGTGCCCCGCATCAATGTCGCGGCCTCACTCAACTCGAGCGGACGCGCCGCCGACGCCGTCCCGATCCTGAGAAAGGCCGTCGATCTCAGCAGGCAGTCGGCAGCGCGGGTTTATCTGGGCAGCACCCTGGTTCAGCTCGCCGGCACACTGAACAGGCTGGACCCGCCGGACAACGTCGGCGCCGAGGCGCTGTGCCGCGAGAGCCTCACGGAGTTCGTCTCGAGCGGGAACCTGCACGGCGAGGCGCAAGCGCTGGCCCAGATCGGCATGTCTTGCCTGGCGACCGGCCGTTCAGCTGAGGCACTCGACCATCTGCGTGCCAGTAAGCGGATCGCCGACGAACTCGGCATCCCGCTCTTCCACACCTACCGCGACACCCTGGAGCAGTTGGAGAAGGACGCCGCCGCGGGCTCAGCCCCCTGACGAGGTCGGCCAGGCCTCGGCGAGCAGGCGGCGGGTGTCGCCGAGAAGCACCGGCATCGAGCGGGTGCGGCCGACCACGGGCATGAAGTTGGCGTCGCCGGTCCAGCGCGGGACGACGTGCTGGTGCAGGTGGGCGGCGATGCCGGCGCCCGCGACCTCCCCTTGGTTGATGCCGAGGTTGAAACCGTGCGGACTCGACGCCTTGCGTACCGCGCGCATGGCGTCCTGGGTGAACGCGGTGAACTCGGCTGCCTCGTCCTCGGTCAGGTCCGTGTAGTCGGCGATGTGCCGGTAAGGGCAGATCAGCACGTGCCCCGGGTTGTACGGGTACAGATTCAGCACGGCGTACACCGAGGTGCCGCGCGCGACGATCAGCGCGGCCTCGTCGTCGCCGAGGTTGGGGATGCGGCAGAAGGGGCAGCCGTCCTCGGCCTTGGGCCCGGTCGGCTTGTTCTCGCCGAGGATGTATGCCATCCGATGCGGGTTCCACAGCCGCTGCAGGGCATCCGGCTCGCCGACCCCGTCCAGGGGACGCGGCTCGGCCTGGCCCGCGATCTCGTCCGCTTCCATGCCGCCAAGCCTAGCCATCCGGCCGCAGCGGTGTCAGACCGCCGCGAGAAAGACCTCGACCTCGTCCCGCGTCGGCAGCGAGGGCTGGGCGCCGGGCCGGGTCGTGCTCAACGCGGCGGCGGCGGCGGCGAAGCGGGCCGCCTTCTCCAGCGTCTCGCCGTCGGCCAGAGCGCAGGCCAGCGCTCCGCAGAAGCAGTCGCCCGCGGCCGTCGTGTCCACCGCGTCCACCCGGAACGGCGAAATCAGCGTGCCGACGCCGCCCTCGACGAGCAGCGCGCCTTCACTGCCGAGCGTCACCAGCACGGCCGCGGCACCGGTCAGCGAACGGGCGGCGCGGGCGACGTCGTCGAGGTGGGTCAGCGCGTCCGGGGCCAGGCCGAGCAGCGCGGCGAGCTCGGAGCGATTGGGCAGCAGCACGTCGGCGCGGGACGGCAGCGGGTTCTCCCCCGTGCGCACCGGGGCCGGGTTGACCAGCACGATCCCGCCCGCCAGCCGGGCCGCGGCGTCGTTCGCGGGGTGCGGGACCTCCTGCTGAAGCACCGTCACCTTCGCGCTCGCCAGCACGTCCTTCGCCGCCTCGCAGTCGGCCGGGGACAGCCGCGCGTTGGCTCCGGGGCTGACGATGATCGTGTTCTCCGCGGCCGGATCGACCGCGATCAGGGCCCGGCCGCTGGGCGTTCCGTCGGTGCGCAGCACGTGCGCGGTGTCCACACCCTCCGCGTTCAGGGCCTCGACCAGCACGGTTCCGGCCTCGTCCGCGCCGACCCGGCCGACCATGGCGACCGGCCTGCCGAGCCGGGCCGCGGCCACGGCCTGGTTGCCGCCCTTGCCACCGCAGTGCTGGGCCAGGTCGCCGCCGAGCACGGTCTGGCCGGGCACCGGGTGCCGCGGGACCGGCACGACCAGGTCGAGGTTGAGGCTTCCGACTACCGCGATCACAGCTTCGATCCCTCCGAGCTCTCCAGGTGCGCCGACGCCACGACGATCACAGCCTGTTCGATCCTTGCTTGCTCTCCTGCGCCGGCACCACGGTCGAGCCGCGGACCACCAGCGTCGGGGTGAGTCGAACGGCCCGGGCCGCCGCCTCCCGCTGCTGGATCCGGGCCGCGAGCATCCGCGCGGCCTCCGCGGCCAACTCCCGGTTGGGCTGACGCACGGTGGTCAGGCAGGGCGAGGTCAGCGAGGCCAGATCGATGTCATCGAAGCCGGTGACCGCGAGTTCGCCGGGCACGGAGACGCCGAGCTCGCGCAGCCGCTGCAGCGCTCCGGCAGCGATCAGGTCGTTGGCGCAGACCAGCGCGTCGGGCCGGTGCGCGGCGGGCGCGGTCACCGCTCGGCCCGCGGCGTGCTGCCCGAATTCGACGGAGAAGTCACCGAGCTCGACGCGCCAGAATGCGGCGTGCCGCACGGCCCAGTCCTGGAAGGCGGCGCGGCGCTCCACGGCGGCCGACGCGTCCCCGGCCGCACCGAGAAACCAGAAGCGGCTGTGGCCCAGGGCCTTGAGGTGTTCGAGCAGCAGCCGCACACCGGCGGCGTTGTCCACGGTGACGGCGTCCGCTTGGACCTCGTCCACGCTGCGGTCGAGCAGCACCACCGGCACGCGCGAGGCAGCTTTGGCGAGCGTCGCCATCGAGCGTTCCTGGTCCACCGGGGCCACGATCAGGCCGTCAACCTGGCGGGCGATCAGCAGTTCCACGCGCTCGGCCTCGAGCTCCGGGTTGTCCGCGCTGTCCGCGAGCAGCAGCGCGCGGCCCTGCTCGTGCAGGGCGTGCTCGACCTCGCGCATCAGCGAGGGGAAGAAGGGGTTGGTGATCTGCGGCAGGACCAGGCCGACGGTCGCGGTGCTGCGGCTGCGCAGCGCACGGGCCACCTGGTTCGGCAGGTAGCCGAGTTCGCGCGCGGCCTGCTGCACCCGGCGCGCCAGGTCGGGGCCGACCGGCCGGTCCCCGGCGAGCACCCGGGAGACGGTGGCGACCGAGCAGCCCACCGCCTCCGCCACCTCGCGCAGGGTGGCGGGCCTGGCGTCCTTGCCCTTGCTCACGTGTGCGGTCCGTTCTCCTCGGGCCGGCCTCGTACCGTCCCGGCCGTCCATCTTCGCACCAAACCCGGTAATCGTTCTCTCCTCGTCCGCCTGGTATGAACTGATTGTCGCAGTATGGACAAGGAGTTGTCTCGCTCGACGGGCGTATTTGACGCGGCGGACGGGAGATGGGACCGTCGGATAACGATTTCCACACAACAGGGTGACCGGTGCGACGCGCGGCGGTAGCCCTTCGCCCTGCGGCGAAGCGCCACGAGGAGGTGGGCCGTGACCGGTCCGATCGTGCTGGACTGCGATCCGGGGCTCGACGACGCCGTCGCCCTGCAGTACGCCCTGGGCACCGGCCGCTACGACCTCAAGGCGGTCACCGCCGTCGGCGGCAACGCTCCGGTCGAGCACACTTACCGCAACGCGCGGGCCCTGGTCAAGACCTTCGGCGTCGCCGGGGAGATTCCGGTCTACCGCGGCGTCGGCGGACGGCTGAGTCGGCGGATCGAGGCCGCGTCCGCGTTCGACTTCCACGGCAAGACCGGCCTCGGCGAGGAGCTCGCGGACGACGCGGGTGTGCCGGAGCAGTCCGAGGGCGCGGTGGACGCGCTGCTGCGGCTGTCCCGGACGTACGCGGGCGAACTGACGGTGGTGGCCACCGGTCCGCTGACGAACATCGCGGCGGCGCTGATAGCTGACCCATCGTTCGCCGAGCGGATCCGCCTGGTGTTCATGGGCGGCGCGGTGAGCGAGCCGGGCAACGTCACCCCCACCGCGGAGTTCAACATCTGGCACGACCCGGAGGCCGCCGACCTGGTCGTGGCCAGCGGTGTCGACTTCACGATGGTCGGCCTGGACGCCTCGCACCGGGCCCGGTTCACGCTCGACCACCTGGCGCGGCTCGAGGCGGCCGGGGAGCCGCTGGAATTCACCGTCAGACTGCTGAAGTTCTATTTCGGCTCGTACAACCACTTCCACCGGGCCGAATCGGTACCCCTGCACGATCCGCTCGCGGTCGGCGCGGCGCTGGATTCGAGCTTTCTCGACACGGCCGAGGGCACCGTGTTCGTGGAGTGCGGCAGCCCGCTGACGACCGGCCAGACGGTCTTCCTGCGTGCCGAGCACACAGACGGGACGAGCCTGCCACCGCAGCTGACCGAGCGCGCGCGCGGGAGTCAGGGCAAGGTCGCGCTGGGGCTCGGACCGCGCGATTTCGTCGAGGAGTTCACCTCGGTGCTTGAGCGCTGGGGACGCTGAACAAGAGCCCGCGTCCGGCCGCATTCGTCAATCCGCCGGCCCAATATTCGTACCGGACGGCCAGTATGATTATGGCGTCTGCCAGGTGAAATTCGCCGATTCGCTGGAGTAGAGCCGGGATCGCGGCGACGCTGAAGTCATGGCGAAGCACACCGGGTATGAAAACCCCGCACTCAGCACTCTGATCGACAGTCAGTACGGCGTCCTCACGGCGGCGCAGGCGAAAGCCGGCGGCTTGCCGCACGAGACGCTGCGAAGACGCGTGCAGCGCGGGCTCTGGCAGCGCCTGGTGCCCGGCGTGTACGCGCTGCAGGGCGGACCGCCGAGTCGGCTGCAGTGGCTCGTCGCCGCGCAGCTGTACGCCGGGGAGTACTCCGTGCTCACCGGGCAGGCCGCACTGGCCGTGCACGGAATTCGAATCCCCAGCGACCGGATCGGCGACACGGCCGGATTCGGTGTGGTGGGCGAGCACCGCCTCGCCCGGCATCGGCTCGACACCCTCGTCCCACACGGGACGAGGCGGCAGAGCGTGGCGCATCTGCGCATCATCCGGACCGCCCGGGTACCGGAGGCGACGAGAATCGGCTTGCTGCGGGTCGCTCCGCCGGCGAGGAGCGTGGTGGACGGCTGCCTGGCGGCGGTCGAGGATGAGCAACCGGAATCGATCGACGCCATTGTGACGGCGGCGATGGAGGACGGCGGGGTGCAACTGGCAGAGCTCGAATACGAGCTCGGCAAGGCCTCGCGCAAGTATTCGGCCGCGATCCGTACGGAACTCCGGAAGTGCCGGACGCATGCGCGCATCTCGGCATCGCACGGATTCCTGAGGAAGCTCGGCACATCCGGGCCGTTCGGCGAGATGCAGGACGTGGCGATCTATCTGGGCCAGCGGCGCGTGGCCCGGGCCGTGGCGGTGTGGCCGACGCGCGCGGTGGCGGTCACCGTGGACCCGCATCCGGTGGAGGTCAGCACGCTGACGACGTTGGGTTTCGCGGTCGTCCGAGTGACCTCGGAGCAACTCGTACAGGACGCCGAGGGGGTCCTCCGGCAGCTTCGCGGCGTGCTGCGGAACCGGCCTGAGGCCGTGCTGTCGGCCGGCGTCTCGCTGCTACCTCTGGCGTCCGCGCGGCGGAAGGAGCCGGCCCATGCGTGACCGGGCGACGCTCCCGTCAGCGGGTTTTGACGGCCAGTTCTCCGGCCCGGATCGGCGACTCGAAGGTATTGCCCTTCGGCGGCAGGGGGCACACGTAGTGATCGGTAAAGGCGCAAGGCGCCAGATATGCCCGGTTGAAGTCGAGCGTGACCGTGCCGTCTTCAGCAGGCGCCGGGGTGGTCAGAAAGCGGAAGAAGGGCTTCGCCTCGGCCGTCGTCGGGTCGGCGAAGACGATCCACAAGCGGCCGCCGGTCGTCAACGCCGCCTGCAGAGTGTGTCTGCCGTCCTCGAGTTCGAATTCGACAGTGCCGTCGAGGCCAAGGCCCCGCACGACGCCGTCCGCGTTCAGCACCTTCTCCACGTGCGGCCCGGCGAAAGGCGTGAACCTGGCCGGGACTATCCAGACCGGGTCGAAGTCGAAGGCCTCGATGCCGTCGAAAGCCTGGAGCGTGGCCGCCTTCGGGTCGTAGACGCGCAAAGCGGCACTGCCGTCCCGCTCGATGGGCACGAGCAGGATGTCGTAGTCGGGCGCGGTGACGGTGTCGGGGTGCTCGTCGGTGTCGGTGCGAAGGGTCACGGTGCCGTCGATCGGCTCGCCGTTGAGGACGAGCCCGTGCTCGGCCTTGGCAGTCAGTGTGACCGTCTTGGCCTCCGGACCAGCGCTCCACAGCACCGGCTGACCCTCGACGATCGGAGCGGGCTCCTCATCCAGCCAGTGGGTGCCGGTCAGCGCGAGCGTTCCGTGCGGGTCGCGAAGCCGCGTGTCCCGCCGGGTACGCCACTTCCGCCAGCTCTCGACGTCGCTCACGTTGCTGCTCCTCAGGCCTCGCGCAGGTCCGGGTCCTTCCGGGCATGGCGTACAACCCGCCTCGCGCGGACGTTGTTCCGTCGCAACAACAGGGCTCCCGACGCCCTTGCGGGCGCCGGGAGCCACGATCGATCGATCTGCTCAGTCGTTGCGGCGCGAGCGGACCGCCTCCACGATCTCGGCCACCGCCTCGGCGACCGGTACGCCGTTCTTCTGCGAGCCGTCCCGGTAGCGGAAGGAGACCGCGCCCTTGGTCACGTCCTCGTCGCCGGCGAGGAGCATGAACGGCACCTTGGCCTTCTGCGCGTTGCGGATCTTCTTCTGCATCCGATCGTCCGAGGCGTCCACCTCCACCCGAATGCCCTGCGCGCGCAGTTGCGCGGCCACGTCCCGCAGGTAGGGCACGTGCGCGTCGGTGATCGGGATCGCGGTGGCCTGCACCGGGGCGAGCCAGGCCGGGAAGGCTCCGGCGTAGTGCTCGAGCAGCACCGCGAAGAAGCGCTCGATCGAGCCGAACAGCGCGCGGTGGATCATCACCGGACGGTGGTCGGCGCCGTCCGGACCCTTGTACTCGAGGCCGAAGCGCTCCGGCAGGTTGAAGTCGAGCTGGATCGTCGACATCTGCCAGCTGCGGCCGATGGCGTCCTTGGCCTGCACGGAGATCTTCGGGCCATAGAAGGCGGCGCCGCCCGGGTCGTCCACCAGCTCCAGGTTGCGCTTGAGCGCCACCTGCCGGAGCGTCTCGGTGGCCTCTTCCCACGCGTCGTCGGTGCCGACCGACTTCTCCGGGTCCCGAGTCGAGAGCTCCAGGTAGAAGTCGTTCAGGCCGTAGTCGCGCAGCAGGTCGAGGACGAAGGTCAGCAGGCTGTCGAGCTCGTCCGCCATCTGATCGCGGGTGCAGTAGATGTGCGCGTCGTCCTGCGTGAAGCCGCGGGCGCGGGTCAGGCCGTGCACCACACCCGACTTCTCGTAGCGGTAGACCGTGCCGAACTCGAACAGCCGCAGCGGAAGCTCCCGGTACGACCGCCCCCGAGCGCGGAAGATCAGGTTGTGCATCGGGCAGTTCATCGGCTTGAGGTAGTAGTCCACGCCGTCGTCGAGCTGCATGGGCGGGTACATGCCGTCCTTGTACCAGTCCAGGTGTCCGGAGACCTCGAAGAGCGTGCCCTTCGTGGCGTGCGGGGTGTATGCGAACTCGTAGCCGGCCTCGATGTGCCGCTGCCGCGAGTACTGCTCCATCTCGTTGCGGATGACCGCGCCCCTGGGGTGGAACACGGCGAGGCCGGAGCCGATCTCGGTCGGGAAGGAGAACAGGTCGAGTTCGGCGCCGAGCTTCCGGTGGTCGCGCTTCTCCGCCTCGGCGAGGAACTCCAGGTGTGCCTTGAGCGCGTCCCTGGACTCCCAGGCGGTGCCGTAGATCCGCTGGAGCTGCGGGTTCTTCTCGCTGCCGCGCCAGTAGGCGGCGGCCGAGCGCATCAGCTTGAAGGCCGGGATGTTCCGGGTCGTCGGCAGGTGCGGGCCGCGGCACAGGTCCTTCCAGCACAGCTCGCCGCTCCTCGGGTCGAGGTTGTCGTAGATGGTCAGCTCACCGCTGCCCACCTCGACGTTCGCCCCGTCATCCGAGCTCACCTCGGTGCCCGCGCCCTTCAGCCCGATCAGCTCGAGCTTGAACGGCTCCCCGGCCAGCTCCTGGCGCGCGGCCTCGTCGGAGACCGGGCGGCGGGAGAAGCGCTGGCCCTGCTTGACGATCGCCTGCATGCGCTGCTCGATCGCCTTCAGGTCCTCCGGGGTGAATGGGCGATCCACCTGGAAGTCGTAGTAGAAGCCGTCCTTGATCGGCGGCCCGATGCCGAGCTTGGCCTCCGGGAAGACCTCCTGCACGGCCTGGGCCATGACGTGCGCGGTGGAGTGCCGCAGGATCGCGCGGCCGTCCTCCGAGCCGATCGCGACAGGCTCGACGACGTCGCCGTCCACGAGCGGCCGGTCGAGGTCGATGAGGGCTCCGGCGCCCTCCGCCGCGCGCAGCCGGCCGGCGATGTTCGAGCGGTCGCCCGCGAAGATCTCGGCGAAGAGCTGGCCCACGGTCGTGCCCGTCGTGACCGTCCGCTCTTCCCGCTGGTCGGGTAGGCGGTCGATGGTCACACGGATCTCGGACACCGTGGTTCTCCTGTTCGCTCGGTCGAGTCGCGGCCGTCCTCGTGGCAGGCCTAGGTAGATGGTACCGAGGCCGGGACGCCGCCCCCGCATTCGTCGCCGACTCCGCGTTCTTTCCGGTTACGTCACCCGGGGTTCACGACCCCGTACTACCGTGCGGGGGTGACCGCGACAGTCGTTCAGACCGCTCCCGTAGGTCTCCAGCCGCCGAGCACCGGCGCCCGACCGGCCCGGCCGACGCCCACGAGGCTCTGGCTGATCATGGCGGCCCTGATCGCGGCGGTGCTCGCCCTGCTCGCGGTGACGGCGGCCTCGTTCATCCAGGCGCGGTCCCAGGCGGACACGGTCAACTCGCGCGCCCGGACGGCGGCGCAGGCCGGGGACCTGTACTTCGCGCTCGCGGACCTGGACTCGGAGGCGGCGCGGCTGGTGCTGCTCGGCGACGGGGACTTCCAGTCGAGCGCCGGGGCGTACGACGGGAATCAGCTCAGTGCGCTGATCGCGTACAACGACCGCACGGCGCAGGTGGACTCGGACCTGCAGGCGCTGGCGGCGGACGGCGCGAGCGCGACGGCGATCGTCTCGGAAGTGACGCAGTACCGTTCGATCGCGGACGCGGCGATCGGCCTGGACGAGTTCCCGGGTGCTCCGGCGGGCCAGCCGCTCGCGACCGCGATCGGCTTCTACGCCCGCGCCACGACGATGATGCAGGACGTCGCGCTGCCCGCGGCGGCGCAACTGCGTGACGAGACGGCGGCCGAGGCGTCCCAGGCGGCTGACAGCGCGCATACCTGGGCGATCGTCGGCCTCATCGGCACGCTCGTGCTGGGTGTGCTCGCGGTGCTGGTCCTGGTGCGGGCGCAGCGCAGGCTCACCGTGCTGTTCCGCAGGACGCTGAATCCGACGCTGTTCGCGGCCACTGTGGTGACCGTCGCCCTGCTCATCGGCGCGGCAGCCGGGCTCGGGTCGACGGCGCAGGACGCGAGCGACTCCGGATCGCGGCTGGCGGCGTATCTGCAGGTCGTCGTCACGCGTGCGGACAGCTACGACGCGGACGGCACGGCGGTTCGCAGCGTGCTGATGCCGGATGCCTTCGGCAACGCGCAACTGGGCCCGGGGGAGACGCTCATCAACAAGGACCTGGGGAGACTCGGCTCGGCCGGAAGCGGTGCGACGGCTCTGTGGTCGCACGCGAGCCACAACCCTGTCGACGACTTCCAGTCCATCCTGACGGCGGTGCAGCAGAACGACACCGCGAAGGCGCTGACCATCGAGACGGGCACCGCCCGGGGTGACGCCGCCTTCGACTTCTACGACTACGACCAGAGCCTCCAAACGCTCGGCACGCAGCGGCTCGCGGACTTCCAGGCGGCGGCGAGCGGGCTGTCGTCGGACGTCAGCCCGTGGCTGTACTGGCCGTGGATCCTGGCGGGCGCGACGCTGCTGCTGATCAGCCTCGCCGTCCGCCCCCGCCTCGCCGAGTACCGGTAGCGGACGCTCGAAAGCAGGTGGGCCCGCACTACCGGGTTGACCTGGTGAAACGTGGACGCGGTCGGAAGCTCGTCCGGCCGCGATCGGCCGGGTACGGCCATGTACCTCACGCGCCCCGAAGAGTTACGCTGAGAGTGCTACCTCGGATATCCGGTGTGCTCCGGCGCATCGGATCGGTGCAAGGTCGTCTCGCGAAGGAGCGAGTGCCATGCTTGGTGTGGATATCGCGATCGCTGTTGTGGTGCTCGGCGGGTTGATCGGGCGGCCGCGGTTCCGAATCGTGCGGCAGTTCGAGCGCGGAGTGGTGTTCCGCTGGGGGCGGGTGCTGGGGCGGCCCCGTGAGGCGGGCATCGCGGTACTGCGACCGTTCTCTGACCGGCTCGTGCGTGTCAATACGCAGATCATCACCGCCCCCGTGCCGGCGCAGGAGGGCATCACCCGGGACAACGTGACGGTGCGGGTGGACGCCGTCGTGTACTACCGCGTCCTCGACCCGGTCAGAGCCCTGGTCGAGGTGCAGGACTACACCTTCGCGATGATCCAGGTGGCGCAGACGTCGCTGCGGTCGATCATCGGCAAGTCAGAGCTGGATGACCTGCTGTCGAATCGGGAGCAGCTGAACCAGGGCCTCGCGGTGCTGCTGGAATCCCCGGCCGTGGGCTGGGGGATCCACATCGACCGGGTGGAGATCAAGGACGTCGCGCTGCCCGAGTCGATGAAGCGCACGATGGCCCGGCAGGCCGAGGCGGACCGCGAGCGCCGCGCCCGCATCATCACCGCGGACGGCGAGCTCCAGGCCTCGAAGAAGCTCGCGCAGGCCGCCGACGTCATGGCGGACAGCCCGGCTGCGCTCCAACTGCGCCTGCTGCAGACGATGGTGGAAGTGGCCTCGGAGAAGTCCTCGACGGTCATCCTGCCCTTCCCCGTCGAGCTGCTTCGGTTTCTCGAACGCTCGGCGCCCCCGCACGCCGCGCAGGCCGCCGAGGCCCAGGCCGCCGCGCAGCGCGCGGCCACCCGCGTCGAGCTGTCTGCGGCGGAAGAAGCGAAGCAGCTCGCTGCGTTGGAGGATGCTCCAGCGGCGATAGCACCGACGCCCGAGATCCCGGACGTCGACGTCGCCGCCGCCGAGCACGCCATCGATACGGAAGCCGAACCCGAGACGGCGGACGGAGCAAGCGACACCCGCCCGAGCATCCCCGACACGAAGATCTCCGACGCGAGCGGAGACCAGCAGCTGGATGCGAAGCTCGGACGGACCTCCTAGATCGGGGACGCGACGGATTGTCGGCGCGCGGACTGCGGGCGGACCTCCGAGGACGAGAGAGCGTCCGGCTCGCGCGGATAGCTGGATAGCTGAGGCGGAATGCCGTGCGGTCAGAGCACCGAGGCGAAACGTGCCCAGCTGGGACGGGAAGCTGTCCAGTTGGGGCGAGTCCCATTCTGATTGGGGCGAGTCGCCGAGGCGGAACGCCGTGCAGCCGTCCGGTCGGGCAGACCCTCTGGAAAGACGCCAACCGGCTGGGCGGACCTCCTAGGACGGACGGGGCACCGTCCGGCTCGCGCGGATCTGAGGCGGAGCGCCGTGCGGCTCGGCGGACTGGACCGCGACTTCCTGCCGCGCGACGCCGTACCCGGCTCGCACGGACTCCTGGCACGGGAGATCGTCCGGATCGTGCGGAGCGCCGAGCGGAGTGCCGGGGCAGTGTGTGGCGAGGCGGGCGGCGCGGCGCGGCGCGCGGAGCGCCGGGGCAGTGTGGCGAGGCGGGCGGGGCAATGTGGTGGGGTGGCGCGCCGAGCTCTCGGGCTAGGACGGGATCTTGTTGAGGTGGCGGAGGTGGTCGAGGACTACGGGGTCCAGTTGACCGGGGACTAGGCGCTCCTCGAGGTTCTCCACGCCGGCCCAGACGGCGAGGACGCGGTCGAGTTCGGTGGTCGTGACGTCGCCGGCGATGAAGCCCTGTGCGCCGAGCAGTGACCTGACCTCCTCGGCGAGGGCCCCGGTGAGCGGCATGAGGTCCTTGGGGTCCGGCTTGCCGAAGAGCATCTCGTGGATCGTCAGCAGGCGCGCCAGCTCGGGGATCGGGGCCTCGTGGTCGTCAACGCGCAGGTCCACGATCACGTCGTCGCCACCGCCGTAGCCGCCCTCGTCGCCCGCCACGAACAGGGCGGCGCTCTGCCTGCCGCGCTTGTCGCCGCCCGCCGCGTCGCCGGCGGCTAGGGCCGCGAGCAGCCGGCGGGCCAGGGGCTCGCGCGGGTCGGAGCCTAGCCAGGCCTCCTCCATCAGGGCTATGACCCGGGAGCCCTCGAGGATGTTGCCCTGGATCGCGTACCCGTTGCCCGCCACTCCCCCGGCCCAGTCGTTGCACTCGGCGCCGGTGTACGTGGCGGAGGCGCCGTGTGCGTCGACCACGCCGAGCTGACGCTGCTCGCGCTTCTCGTCGAGCTTGGTGAGCGTGTTCACCGTCTCCTGCGCGTTGGCGCCGTTGGTGAGCAGGGCGAGGCCGTCCGGCTTGTAGGCCGTGTTGGCCCACGCCTGGGTGGCCAGGGCACCGACGCCGGCGCGGGCAGTGGGGACGACGGAGCCCGCGGCGAGGAACTTGCTGGCGACGGCGACGCCGAACTGGGAGCGGTCGGCGTTCGTGGCGACGATGGAGAAGGTCATGGCGTCAGCTTTTCAGGGACGGCGGCGGTTCGGATAGATACCCGAGAAAATCTCTACCGGAAGATGGGGACAGACCGCCGTACCAGCGGCGATCCGCCCGACAACGAATGACGGAATGGATGACGGAACGGGCGGAGGAACGTATCGCGGAACGGATGGCGGACAGCCGACAACCAGCGACGGAGGGGCGACGGCGCGTGACCCCCCGGAGAGGCTGACCGCACCTCTCCGGGGCGGCGCCAATCCTCCAACGCATCGCGGACGGGCGCACGTATTGAGGACCGGCGAACGCATCGAGTACCGGCGTAGGCATTGGGGACCGACGTACGTATTGAGGGCCGGTGTATGCAGCGAGGGCCAGCCTGATTTTCGGCGCTAGGCCTCCAGGACCGGGAGGAGTTCGGGGAGGTGGCCGTCGAACTCGCGGCCTACGGCGATGCGTTCGGCGGAGACTTCGCCGTAGGTGGTGTTGCGTTGGCGGGCG